>CAYYRG010000083.1:0-1273 GCA_964474015.1 uncultured Anaerolineaceae bacterium
AGAAACGTTTGGATTCCCTAAAAACGAGGTGCAACATGGATACGACGATAACCGTGATTCACGGCCGTGAGATTCTGGATTCCCGCGGCAACCCCACCGTCGAGGTGGAAGTCGTGCTGGCCGACGGCAGTTGGGGACGGGCTGCGGTGCCTTCCGGCGCTTCTACCGGCGTGCACGAGGCGCTGGAATTGCGCGACGGCGACAAGAGCCGCTACAACGGCAAGGGTGTGCTGCGGGCGGTGGAAAACGTCAACACCGTCCTGGCCGAGGAATTCATCGGCTGGGACGCCACAGAGCAGAAGGCCATCGACCAGCGGATGCTGGAACTGGATGGCACGCCCAACAAGTCCAAACTGGGTGCGAACGCCATTTTGGGCGTCAGCCTGGCGGTGGCGAAGGCCGCGGCGGCTTCCCTGCAATTGCCGCTTTACCGCTACCTGGGCGGCGTGTACGCTCACGTGCTGCCCACGCCGATGATGAACATCCTCAACGGCGGCGCGCACACCGGCTGGCAGTCGGTGGATATGCAGGAATTCCTCATCATGCCCCTGGGCGCGCCTTCCTTTGCCGAAGCCCTGCGCTGGGGCAGCGAAATCTACCACGCGCTGAAGGGTGTGCTCAAAGCCAAAGGCTACACCACGTTGGTGGGCGACGAGGGCGGCTTTGCTCCCCGCCTCAAGGCCAACGCCGAGGCCATCGAAGTCATCATGGAAGCCATCCAAAAAGCAGGCTACAAGGTCGGCGAGGAAGTTGCCATTGCCATCGACCCGGCGACCTCGGAATTTTACGAAGATGGCAAGTACAACCTGCGCCGTGAAGGCAAAACCTTCACCAGCGAAGAACTGATCAAGTTCTGGGAAAACTGGATTGACCAGTATCCCATCGTTTCGCTGGAAGACGGCCTGGCCGAGGACGACTGGGAAGGCTGGACCATGCTGCAAGAGGCCCTGGGCGACAAGGTGCAGTTGATTGGCGACGACCTGCTGGTGACCAACCCCGAGCGCATCCGCCGCGGCATTCGCGAGAAGACCTGCAACGCCTTGCTGGTCAAACTCAATCAGATTGGCTCGCTCACCGAAACGTTGGAAGCCGTGCAACTGGTGCAGCGCGCCGGCTGGAATGCGGTGGTTTCCCATCGCTCCGGCGAGACCGAAGACACGACCATTGCCGACCTGGTGGTGGCCTTCAACATCGGCCAGATCAAGACCGGCGCGCCGGCGCGTTCCGACCGGGTGGCGAAGTACAACCGCTTGCTCCGCATCGAAGAGGAACT
>CAYYRG010000083.1:1373-6756 GCA_964474015.1 uncultured Anaerolineaceae bacterium
CGACCCGTTGCACCAGTATCAAATCATGTTCAACGAACTGCTCGACAAAGCCGCGCCGCCCGAAGAAGTGCAAATCGAGCGACTGGAAGCCATGGTCGCGCCCGATGGCCGCCGCGTGCGCACCCACATCCGCCTGACCATGTACCGCTTCAGGCCGCATCTGGTGGTTTCCCTGCTCGACCCTGCGGGCGACACCGTCGCCGAACTGGACATCATCGAGCCGATGTCGCCCGCGATGGATTTCACCCTGCACGTCCGCGAGCCGCGCCCCGGCGAGTACACCCTGCGAGTGGTGGTGATGTACCCGACGCCGGAGCACATGCCCAAGACCCCCGAAGAGCAGCGCATTACCCACGGCGAACTCAAGCCCCTCCCGCCCATGCGCACCGTCGCCGAGCGGGAAATTGCCGTGCGTCTGCTTGCGTGAGGGGGGCAGTGGGTCGGCTTCCCCTTCATCACTTTCCCCTCTTATGACCTCTCTTTGGCGTTTGCGACATTACCTGCGCCCGTACTGGCGGCAGGTGTTGATAGCCTTCGCCGCGCTGGTGGGCATCACCGCGGCGCGGCTGGTCATTCCTAACATTTTGCGGGAAGTCATCGACCGCGGCCTCACCCAGGGCGACAAAGCCTACCTGGGCGAAGCGGCGCTTCTCATCCTCGGCGTGGGGCTGGGGCAGGCCGCCCTGACCTTCGTCCGCCGCTACACCAGCGAATGGCTGGCGCAGCATATCGCCTACGACCTGCGTAACCGCCTCTACGACCACATCCAGCGCCTCGATTTTGCCTACCACGACCGGGCGCAAACCGGCCAGTTGATCAGCCGCACCACCGAAGACGTCCGCTCGTTGCAACGCTTTGCCGGTTACGGCCTGGTGGAATTGCTGCAACTGGCTTTGCTGGCGGCGGGGGCGGTGGCGCTGATGGTGAGCGCCCAGCCGCTGCTTGCCGCGCTGGCGCTGTTGCCCATGATTCCGCTGGTGTGGGTGACCACCCGCTTTGGCCGCAAAGTGAGCCGCTTGTTCTACCGCGTTGACCAGCACCTGGGCGAACTTTCGACACGGGTGCAGGAAAACGTCATCGGCGCGGCGGTGGTGCGCGCCTTTGCCCGTGAAGATTACGAAAACGCCCGCTTCGACCGCAGCAACCGCGACCTCTACGATGCCCGCGTCACCGTGGTAAGCGAGTGGTCGCGCGTCATGCCCACCACCCAACTGCTGGTGACGCTGAGCGTCATCATCATCCTCTGGGTGGGCGGTAACGCCGTGCTGCACGGCCGCATGACCCTGGGCGAGGTGGTGGCCTTCAACGGCTACATCATGCTGCTCGGCATGCCCGCCCGCCAACTGGCCTGGCTGGTCAACTCGGGCGGGGAAGCCGCCGCGGGGGCGCGCCGCATCTTCGAGGTGCTCGATACGCCGCCGAAAATCCAGTCGCCGCCTTCCCCCGTGCGCATCGTCCCCATGCGCGGTGAAGTGGCCTTCCGGAATGTCTGGTTCCGCTATGCCACCCAGAACGACGACGCCCTGCGGGGCATCGATTTGGACGTCCCCGCCGAGGCCATTGTGGGCATTTTGGGGCCGACGGGCGCGGGCAAATCCACCCTGATCAACCTCATCCCGCGGTTTTACGACCCCACCGAGGGCGCGGTGCTGGTCGATGGGCACGACGTTCGCGAATGGGATCTGGCGACGCTGCGCCGTCAGATCGGCATCGTGCAACAAACGCCCCTGCTGTTTTCCACCACCCTGCGGGAAAACATCGCCTACGGACGCCCCGACGCCACCGAAGAAGAAATCATTGCCGTGGCGCGCGCCGCGCAGGCGCACGACTTCATCATGCGCCTGCCGGAAGGCTACGACACCGTGGTCGGCGAGCGCGGGGTGACGCTTTCCGGCGGGCAGCGCCAGCGCATCGCGCTCGCGCGGGCGTTGCTGATGAAGCCGCGCATCCTCATCCTCGACGACGCGACTTCCAGCGTGGACACCGAAACCGAGCGGCTCATTCAAGAAGCCCTGCGGGCGTGGCTGGGCGGGCGCACCACCTTCGTGATTGCCCAGCGCATCACCAGCATTGCCCACGCCGACATCATCCTCGTGTTGCAAGATGGCCGCATTGTGCAGCAGGGCACCCACGCCGAACTGCTGGCGCAACCGGGCCTTTATCGCGAAACCTACCACCTGCAAGCCGGTGACGACTAAAGGGCATCTCGTGGCTTCTCTTCCTCCGCTTTTCCTCGACCGCATGGCGCGCCTGTTGGGCGATGAGTATCCCGCCTTTCAGGAAGCCCTGCGCGCCCGCCCGCACGTGGGGCTGCGGGTCAACACCCTGAAACTCGGCGTGGAAGAGGCGGTGAAGCGCCTGCCCTTCAGCCTGGAGCCGGTGCCGTGGTGTCGCGCTGGTTTCCGGGTGACCGACGGCAGCCGCCCCGGCAAGCACCCCTACCATGCCGCCGGGCTCTACTACCTCCAGGAACCCAGCGCGATGGCGCCTGCCGAGATTCTGGCCCCGCAGCCCGGCGAGCGGGTGCTCGATTTGGCCGCCGCGCCGGGCGGCAAGACCACCCACCTCGCCGCCCTGATGCAAAATGAGGGGCTGCTGATTGCCAGCGACGTCCAGCCCAAGCGCGTCCACGAGATGACCAACAACCTCGACCGCTGGGGCGCGACCCACCTCGCCGTGCTGGTCGAGCAGCCCCGCCGCATGGCCGAGCGGTTGGGCGCGTTTTTCGACCGCGTGCTGGTCGATGCCCCCTGCTCCGGCGAGGGGATGTTCCGCAAAGACGCTTCCGCCCGCCGCACGTGGACGCCCAACCACGTCGCGCGCTGCGCCCGCATTCAGGAAGGCATTTTGCGGCACGCGGCGCGCCTGGTGCGCCCCGGCGGCTTTCTGCTTTACAGCACCTGCACCTTTGCGCCCGAGGAAGACGAAGGCACGATTGGCCGCTTTTTGGCCGCGCATCCCGACTACGAAGTCGTGACCATCCCCGCGGTGCATGGCCTGGCGCGTGCCCGCCCCGAATGGGCCAATGCCCCCGCGGAGGTGGCCGGCGCGGTGCGCCTCTGGCCGCACAAGGTGGCCGGGGAAGGCCATTTCGTGGCGCTGCTCCGGCGGCGGGAAGACGCCCCGCCCGCCCCGCACCTGCCGTTGCTGCGCCCCCGCCCGCCGCGCGGCGAATTCCTGGCGCACTACAAGGCTTTTGTGGCCGAGGCGCTGTGCTGCGAGCCCGCGCCGCGTGACCGGCTGGCCGTTTTCGGCAACCGGCTGTATGCCCTGCCCGAGGGCCTGCCCGATTTGAAGGGCTTGAAGGTGGAACGCTTCGGCTGGTGGCTGGGTTCGTTCAAGACCGGCCGCTTCGAGCCGGCCCATGCCCTGGCGCTGGCGCTCACGGCGGAAGATTTCCTCCAGACGGTGGATTTCGCCGCCGATGCGCCGGAAGCCCTGGCCTACCTGCGGCGGGAGCCTATCCCCAGTGCGGGGCCTGATGGGTGGGTCGTCGTCACGGTGGATGGCTTCCCCTTAGGCTGGGCGCGGCGGGTGCAGGGCGTGCTCAAGAGCAAAGCCCCCCGCTGGCTTGGGAGAATTTGAACATGTCGTTGCAGGCACGTGAAGAGAAACTTGGCAAAGGTTACGACCCGCAGGTGGCGCGCCGGCTTTGGGGTTTCCTGAAGCCCTACAAGCGCCAGTTCATCGTCGCGTTGCTGTTCATGCTGGGGGCGTCGGCGGCCAGTGTGGCCGGGCCTTACCTCGTCAAAATGGCCATCGACCAGGGCATCGCGGGGCATTCCCGCCCGGCGCTGGCGCGGGCCGTGCTGCTCTACCTCGGCGTGGCCGGCGTTTTGTGGCTGTTTACCTTCCTGCGGGTCAACATCATGGCGCGCGTCGGGCAGGCCATCATCTACGACCTGCGGCAGCGGCTGTTTGCCCACATTCAAAACCTTTCGTTAGGCTTCTTCAACCACTACGGCGTCGGGCGGATGATTTCCCGCCTCATCAACGATGTGGGTGTGTTGCGGCAGTTCCTCACCTTTGCCGTGCTGGCCGTGGTGCGCGATCTGTTCACTTTGTTGGGCATCGTGGTCGTGATGCTGAGCATGGATTGGCGGCTTTCGCTGCTCACGTTCACCGTGCTGCCGCTGATGGCGCTGGCCACGGCGCGCTTCCGCAAACTGGCGCGGGAAAACTACCGCAAGGTGCGGGCGGCCATCAGTTGGGTGAACGCGGTGCTGGCCGAAAACATCCACGGCGTGCGGGTGGTGCAGGCGTTTGTGCGTGAGGAACGCAACCTGGCGACCTTCCGCGACGAGGTCAACCAGCACAATCTGGAAGTCAACCTGCAGGCGGCGAAGGTTACTTCGCTTTTCTTCCCCACGATTGACTTTTTGGGGAAGGTGGCGACGGCGGTCGTGGTCTATTTTGGCGGGGCGGCAGTGCTGGGGCAGCACATCACCCCCGGCGTGCTGGTGGCTTTCGTGCTCTACATCGACCGCTTTTTCGAGCCGATTCGCTCCCTCAGCCAGCGGTATGACCAGTTTCAATCCACGATGGCGGGCGGGGAACGCATTTTTGCCCTGCTCGACACACCCCCTGAAGTCCACGATGCCCCCGACGCCATTGACCTGCCGGAAATCCGCGGCGATGTGGATTTCGAGCACGTCTGGTTCTACTACCCCGACGCTCCCGATGTGCCGGTGCTGGAAGACATTGACCTGCACGTGCCTGCGGGGCAAACGCTGGCGCTGGTGGGGGAAACCGGCGCGGGCAAGACCACCATCGTGAAACTGGTCTCCCGCTTTTACGACCCCACCCGCGGGCGGGTGCTGGTCGATGGTTACGACCTGCGGCATGTCACCCAGCGCAGTTTGCGCCGCCAGATGGGCGTGGTGCTGCAAGAGCCGTTCCTGTTTTCTGGCAGCGTGCGGGAAAACATCCGCTTTGGGCGGCTGGACGCCACCGACGAAGAGGTGGAAGCCGCGGCGCAGGCCGTGGGCGCGCACGATTTCATCATGCGCCTGCCGGAAGGCTACGAAACGCCGGTGGCCGAGGGCGGCCTGATGCTCTCGGTGGGGCAGCGCCAGTTGATTTCCTTTGCGCGCGCCCTGCTGGCCGACCCGCGCATCTTGATTTTGGATGAGGCCACTTCCAGCGTGGATACACAAACCGAGCGCCTGATTCAGGAAGCCCTGGCACGCCTGTTGCAGGGACGCACTGCGTTCGTCATCGCCCACCGCCTTTCGACCATTGTGCACGCCGACCAGATCGCGGTGGTCGACCAGGGGCGGGTGGTGGAACTCGGCACCCATGCCGAACTGCTGGCACTGAACGGCCTTTACGCGCGGCTGTATCGGATGGGTTTCCGCGAGGTGGAGTAAAATGGGGCTGGCTG
>CAYYRG010000084.1:0-6656 GCA_964474015.1 uncultured Anaerolineaceae bacterium
GGGCCCTGGCCATCGTGCCCCGCCTCAAGCGCCACTTGCCCCGGGTGGGGTGAGCGCGCGTCGCCTCGTGGCCGTGCCCCGGCCCCAGCGGAGCCGTTCCCCCTTGACGGCATGGGATGGGGGCTGTGAAGCTTGGGTGTTTATTTCGCCGTGGGGGCTTTGACGAATGAATGCTTTCGCGGTAAACTTTTGAAAAATCGGCTGAAGGAGTTGCCGTTGGACGCCCAAACCCCCGTTCTGGATATTCGCGACCTGCGCACTGAATTCGTGACCGACGAAGGCATTGTGCACGCGGTCAATGGGATTTCTTACCGCTTGTATCCCGGTCAGACCATTGGCGTGGTGGGGGAAAGCGGGTCGGGCAAAAGCGTGTCGATGCTATCGGTGCTTCGTCTGCTGCCTTCGCCTCCGGCGCGCATCGTGGGAGGCGAAGTGTGGTTTAAGGGCCAAAATTTGTTGGCCCTGCCCGAGGAAGAGATGCGGCGCATCCGGGGCAAGGAAATCGCCATGATTTTCCAGGACCCCATGACTTCCCTCAACCCTGTGCTGACTATCGGGTTTCAAATCATGGAGCCCTTGATGCTGCATCTCAAGATGAACAAAAAGGAGGCTCGGGAGCGGGCCATTGAGCTGTTACACATGGTGGGCATTCCCGAACCGGCCAAGCGGGTCGATGATTACCCGCATCAATTCTCGGGCGGCATGCGCCAGCGGGCCATGATTGCCATGGCCCTGGCCTGTGAACCCACCGTGTTGATTGCCGATGAGCCGACCACCGCGTTGGATGTGACCATTCAGGCTCAAATTGTGGAGCTGGTCAAGCGCCTGCGCGATGAAATGGGCATGGCGCTGATTTGGATTACCCACGACTTGGGCGTGGTAGCCGGGCTGGCCGACCGGGTGATTGTGATGTATGCCGGCCTCATCATGGAAGACGCACCGGTGGACGAATTGTATGCCGCGCCCCAACATCCTTACACCCGGGCCTTGTTGCGTTCTTTGCCGCGGATGGACGCTACCAGTGAACGCCTGGAGACGATCGAGGGGCTACCGCCCGATTTGCTGGAACTGCCAGCAGGGTGTCCTTTTGCCCCGCGCTGCACATTTGCTCAGCCGCGTTGTTTTGAAGCGCGTCCGCCGTTGGAAGAAATTCGCCCTGGCCATCGCGTGGCGTGCTGGGTCGATATGGAAACGGGAGCATTGCGAGCATGAGCCAATCGACGCCGCCTGCTGCCCAGCCGCAGCCGTTGCTGCGGGTGGAAAACCTGGTCAAGCATTTTCCCATTCGCCGCGGCATCATCATCCAGCGCCAAGTTGGCGCGGTGCGCGCCGTGGATGGGGTGAGTTTGCGTATTTACCCCGGCGAAACTTTGGGCCTGGTGGGCGAAAGCGGCTGTGGTAAATCCACTTTGGGCCGCACCATTGTGCGCCTGTACAAGCCCACCCGGGGACGCATTTTCTTGCGTATACGCAATGGCAACGGCGCAACGCAGGAAATCGATTTGACGGAATTGAAGGGCAAAGAGTTGCGTCGTATTCGCCGCCACATTCAAATGGTGTTCCAGGACCCCTACGCCTCCCTCAATCCGCGGATGAGTGTAGGGCAGATTATCGCCGAACCCCTGGTGGTGCACGGCATTGGCACCCCAAAAGAGCGCGAGGAGCGGGTCAAGGAACTGCTGAATCTGGTGGGGTTGCGACCGTCGCATATGCACCGCTACCCTCACGAATTTTCGGGCGGTCAGCGGCAGCGCATTGGCATCGCGCGGGCCCTGGCTTTGCAACCCGATTTCATCGTGCTCGACGAGCCCATTTCCGCGCTGGATGTTTCCATTCAAGCGCAAGTGGTCAACCTGCTGCAAGAATTGCAGCAAAAATTCCATCTGACTTATTTGTTCATTGCTCATGATTTGAGCATGGTGCGACATATTTCGGACCGCACCGCGGTGATGTATTTGGGGAAGATTGTGGAACTCGCGCCGCGAGATGAGCTGTACAACCACCCCTTACATCCGTATACCCAGGCGTTGCTGTCCGCAGTGCCCATCCCCGACCCGAAGAAAGAGCGCGAAAAGCAACGCCAGATTTTGGAAGGCGATGTGCCCAGTCCGGTCAATCCGCCCAGCGGGTGCCGCTTTCGTACCCGCTGCCCCCTGGCCGATACCATTTGTGCCGAGCAGGAGCCCGAATTGCGGGAAGTCGCGCCCCAGCATTGGGTGGCGTGTCACATGGTCTAAAGTTTGGTCGCTATCCCATCCCTTTCCCTTATAGGAGGTGCCGTGCTCTTCCCCTTTTCTGCCGCTCGTTCGTTTTCTCTCGTGTCCGCCCATTTATCGAAGGAGGAGAAGTTATGAAACCTTCTCGCATTTGGTGGTTGGCCGCAGCGTTGGCCGTGGTGGTTTTGGCCCTGGCGGCCTGTGGCGGCCAGGAAGTGGTCAAAACCGTGGTGGTCACCCAAGTGGTGGAAAAAGAGGGCCAGCAGGTGGTGGTCACTCAAATCGTGGAAGTGACCCCCGAGCCCGAGAAGAAGACTTATGAATCGCCGCATCCCGACACTTTGGTGGTGGCCGGCATTGGTGACGCCGACACCCTGGACCCCGCGTGGAACTACGAGAGCCAGGGTGACGAGGTCATCATGAACATCTACGACCAGCTGGTCACCTACAATCGGGAAAAGGCCACTGAGTTCGTGCCCTCCATCGCGGAAAAGTGGGAAATCTCTGAAGACGGCACCACTTACACTTTCTACATCCGCAAGGGCATCAAATTCCAAAACGGCAACGATTTGACCCCTGAGGATGTGGCCTATTCCTTCCAACGGGGCATCTTGCAGGGCGGTGGTTGGTCCCCGCAGTGGTTGTTCACCGAGCCCTTCTTCGGCACCGGCATTTACGATGTGGCCGAGTTGATCAACCCCGATGCGGCGGACGACCGTGAGGCCCTCAAGCAAGAGGACCCCGCCAAGTTGAAGGAAGTCTGCGAGCGGGTGGTCAACGAAATCATCACCTATGACGAAGAGAATTGGACCGTGACCTTCAAACTGGCCCAGCCGTGGGCGCCGTTCCTGGCGACCCTGGCCCAATCGTGGGGCTCCATCATCGACAAAGACTGGGCCATCGAAAACGGCACCTGGGATGGGAGCTGCGACACCTGGGTCGATTACTATGGCGTGGATTCGGAAACCACGCCGCTGGCCAAGGTGACCAACGGCACCGGGCCTTACATGCTCGACCACTGGACCCCGGGCGAGGAAATCGTCCTCAAGCGCAACCCCAACTTCTGGCGTGAAGAGTTGGGCGTGCCGCTGTATCCCGACGGCCCCACTTCGGCTTCCATCGAGACCATCGTCATCAAGATTGTGCCCGAATGGGGCACTCGCTTCGCCATGCTGCAGGCCGGCGATGCTGACTTTGCGGCAGTGCCGCGGCAAAACATCGTCCAGGCCGACGCGCTGGTGGGCGAGGTATGCACCTGGAACACCGACACCGAGCAATTCGATTGCGCGCCCAGCGATACGCCGGATGAACGCCTGCGCCTGTGGAAGGGTTATCCGACGGTGACCCGCACCGATGCCTTCTTCGTCTTCAACATCAACACCGAGGGCGGCAATCCTTACATCGGCAGCGGCAAGCTGGACGGTAACGGCATTCCGCCCGATTTCTTCTCCGACATCCATGTGCGCAAGGCCTTCAACTACTGCTTCGACTGGGATACCTACATCCAGGACGCCCTCGCCGGCGAGGGTATCCAGAATGTCGGGCCGCTGATTCCGGGCATGCTGGGCTACGACCCCAACCTGCCGCACTACACCTATGACCCCGACAAGTGCGTGGAGCACCTGAAGCAGGCATGGGATGGGAAGGTCTGGGAGAACGGCTTCCGCTTCCAGATTGTCTACAACACCGGCAATGTCACCCGCCAGACCGTGGCCCAGATTTTGCAAGCCAATTTCGCCGACATCGACCCCAAGTTCCGCATCGAGATTGTGGGCTTGCCGTGGCCGGCCTTCCTGCGGGAAGTGCGCGCCAGCCGGGTGCCCATTTTCGTCAGCGGCTGGATTGAGGACATCCACGACCCGCACAACTGGGCGCAGCCCTTCTTGATTGGCACTTATGCCTCGCGGCAGAACATGCCCGACGATATCAAGGCGCAATTCGCCGACCTGGTCAATCAAGGCGTGGCCGAGACTGACCCCGAAAAGCGGGCTGAGATTTACAAGCAACTGACCCAGCTGGACTACGAGTACGCGCCGGCCATCCGGCTGGCCGTGGTGACGGGTCGGCATTACGAGCAACGCTGGGTGCAGGGTTGGTACTACAACCCCATCGCGCCGGCCTTCTACATGGCCTACTCCATTGCCCAGCCGTAAGCCGCGCCCCTGAGGCGCTGAATTGCCGGGGGTGAGGGGACATCCCCTCGCCCCCGGTAAGGAGTTCCGCCGCCATGACCAATTACATCATCCGCCGCTTGTTGCTCATTCCTGTGCTGTTGATGGGGGTTACGCTGCTGATTTTCGCCATGCTCCAGTTCCTGGGGCCCGTGCAACGCGCCTCGCTTTATATTCGCGATATTCCCAAAAACGAGCGGGTGCTGGAGCGGGTGATTCAAAAATACGGTTTGGACGAAGATTTCTTGACCCAATATTGGACCTGGCTGGTGGGGAAGAAGGATGCGGATAGCGGAGAGCGCATTGGCGGCATTTTGTTCGGCAATTTCGGTTATTCCCGCAGCGCCTCCGAGCCGGTGGTGGACATCATCAAACGCCGTTTCCCCGCCTCGCTGGAGCTGGCCATTTGGGCCGTGGTGCCGGTGATTTTCGGGGGCGTCATCCTGGGCGTTTTGGCCGCAGTCAAGCACAATACCTGGGTCGACCAGGTCACCCGGGTGTTCAGCATTTTGGGATGGTCCTTCCCGACTTTTGTGTTCGGGCTGTTGGTGCTGATGATTTTCTACGCCCGCCTGGGTTGGTTCCCGCCGGGACGGGTTTCGGATTGGGCCAACACCGTCATTCGCTCGCCCGAATTTGTGAATTACACCAACATGGTCACTTTTGACGCGCTGCTTAACGGGCGTTTTGACATCTTTCTGGATGCGCTGAAGCATCTGGTGTTGCCCATCGTGACCCTTTCGTATCTCAGTTGGGCGCTGTTGCTGCGGGTGACGCGCTCCTCTATGCTTGAGGTGCTGCGGCAAGATTACATCGTGACGGCCCGTTCCAAAGGGTTGTCGGAACGCACCATCATCTTCCGCCATGCGCTGCCCAACGCACTGATGCCGGTGGTGACCATCGGCGGCATGATGGTGGTGGGGCTGCTCAACGGTGTGGTCATCACCGAAACGGTGTTCAACTACCCGGGCATTGGCAAGGCCGCGGCCGATGCTGCTTTATATTTGGATGTGGTCACCGTTCTGGCGCTGACCTTGTTCAACGGCTTCATTTTGATTGCCGCCAACCTGGTTGTCGATATTCTCTACGCTTTCATCGACCCGCGCGTGCGGCTGGAATGATTTCCCGCGGAGGCAGAGCCCCATGACCGTCCCTCGAACCGAGCAGGAGCCTCGTACCCCAGCCGAAGAAGGGTTGCCCGCGCGCCGGCGCGGCCGCATCGAGCGCTGGCTGGGGCCCGATATGTACCGGCTCTTGCGGGGCCTGGTGCGCAATCCCCTGTCCATCATGGGGTTGGTGCTGTTGGGCTTTTTCGTCTTTGTCGCTGTGGCCGCCCCTGTGCTGGCGCCGCCGCGAGACCCTGAGTTCGCGTATCAAATCCCGCGCGATGGCTTTGGCCCCAATCCCAAGCCGCCCGGTTCCCCTTGGCGGGTGCGGCAACCCCCGCTGCCCTTCTGGTGGAAGCCCATCATGGGCACGGACCAGTGGATTCACATCATGGGCACGGCCAGCGGCCAGTGGGATATTTACTACGGCGTGGTATGGGGCACCCGGACCGCGTTCAAGGTGGGCGTCATCATTACGGTGTCGGTCGCGCTCATCGGCATCGTCGTGGGTTCCATCTCGGCCTATTATGGCGGCTGGGTCGATATGGTGCTCATGCGCATCACTGACATTTTCCTTTCCTTCCCCTTCTTGCTGGCCGCCATGACTCTTTCGGCCATTCTCACTCCTGTCTTGGGCAAAAGCCTGTTACCCGCCACCATCGCCCTCATCACTTTCGGCTGGATGGGGTACGCGCGCCTCATTCGCAGCGACATTCTTTCCATCAAAGAGCGCGAATATGTGCTCGCGGCCAAGGTCATTGGCGCCAGCGATGCCCGTATTTTGCTGCGGCATATTCTCCCCAATGCCATTTTCCCGACCATCGTCGTCGCCTCCATGGACATGGGCAGTTATGTGCTCACCTTTGCCGCGCTGAGCTTCCTGGGCATTGGCGCGGAGGTCGGGTACGCAGATTGGGGCCAGCTGCTTTCCTTCGCCCGGGACTGGATTACCAACCTGGCCGACTACTGGTACATCGTCGTCTTCCCCGGCATTGCGCTGGTGCTCTTCGTGTTGGCGTGGAACCTGGTCGGCGACGCGCTGCGCGACATCCTCGACCCGCGGCTGCGGGGCCGCAAGGCCTGACACTCGCACAGCGCGTTGCTCTGGGAGGAGGCCCGCGGGGTGACGCTGCTGACCCACGCCTTGGCGTTTTTGTTGGGCG
>CAYYRG010000085.1:0-6608 GCA_964474015.1 uncultured Anaerolineaceae bacterium
GTCCGTGGCTTGCGGGCGGCGACGCATCCTTCCGCGTCATCCCTCTCCCCCCGCGTTGAGGCCGCTTGTCGTGTATCCTTTGGGGCATTCCCCACAACCTCAATCCCAACGCAAGGAGAGACGAACGCTATGGTTCGCATTCGCTTACGCCGTGTAGGCGCTCGCAAACAGCCCAGTTACCGCATTGTGGCCGCCGATAAAGAGGCCAAGCGCGATGGCCGCTTCCTGGAAATTCTCGGTTTCTACAACCCCCGCACCGACCCGCCCACCGTCACCCTGAAAGAGGATCGCGTTTACGATTGGATGATGAAAGGCGCACAGCCCAGTGACGCCGTGCAGAAGATCTTCCGCATGGTGGGCTTCTACGACCGCTATGAGCGGTTCAAGAAGGGTGAATCGGTGGAAACCCTGTTGCAGGAATCGGCCGAGACGTTGGCAAAATTCAACGCCAACCCCAAAACCTCAGATGCTGCGCTGAAGGGCGCGCAAAAGCAGGCTGCGTAACTTAGAAAATGCGGGCGACGTGCCCGCATTTTTGCCAATGCCGGAGGAACGTTGTGAAAGAGCTGGTGGAATACATCGCCCGTTCACTGGTCAACGACCCCACTCAGGTGCACGTGGCCGAAGTGCGCGGCGGTGCAACAGTGCATCTGGAACTGCAAGTAGCAAAGGAAGACATGGGGCGCGTCATCGGCAAAAACGGCCGCGTGGCCAACGCCATGCGGGCGCTGCTGGAAGTTGCCGCAGCCCAGGAAGGCAGGCACTTTACGTTGGATATCGTTGAGCCCCAATGAGCAAAAAATCCCGCCCGGCTTACACTTATCACCTGCCCTCTTCCAGCGGCTCGTCTCCGGATGAGCCGCTGTATTTAGCCGTGGGCAAGTTGCGCCGCCCTCACGGCGTGCGCGGCGAAATTCGCATGGAAGTGCTGACCGATTTCCCCGAGCGGCTGCAACCCGGCACCACGGTGTACGTCGGCCCGCGCCGGCTGCCGCTGCGCATCCTCAGCGTGCGCTGGCACGGCGACTTCCTCTTGCTGACCTTCGAAGGCTACCCCGACCGCGACCGCGTCGGCCTGCTACGCAACATGCTGGTCACCGTGCCAGCAGAAAGCCTTCCCCCTTTGGAGGAAGGCGAATTCTACTACCATCAGATTTTAGGGCTGCGGGTGCTCACCGACGAGGGGGAAACGCTGGGCACCGTGACCGAAATCATGGAAACCGGCGCGAACGACGTCTTCGTGGTCACCGATGCGAGCGGCAACGAAGTGCTGCTCCCCGACATCGACGAAGTGGTGCTGGAAATCGACCCCCAGGCCGGGATCATGCGGGTACACCTCTTGCCCGGCCTGCGTTAGCCCCCCAACCCCACGACGCCGTGACTGCCTGACCAGGCGACCACCTGACTATTTTTCCCTCACCGCATTGAGGAAATCGGCCAGCAGGCCATAAGCCGTGGTGTGGGGGCCGGGGTCGTCTTCCCGCAGCGAGAGCGCACCCAACACATCGGTTTCAAAAGTGACAATCGAAGAGGTGCCCATCACACCATACAAGGGGGAACCGACATCCACGAGTTGCGGCGCGACACGCGCCTCCACCCCTTCGCCCGTCCGGCGCGCTTCGCAAACCAGTTTCCACCGCTGCCCGTGTGCGGCGGCTTCCTGCACGTCGCGCAAGGCAATGCGGCGGATGCCTTGCCGGGCGACCTGTTGCGGTTTCAGCGGCACCCCCATCAGCACCGTCACCAGCGCGGCCACTTTGATGGCCGCATCCCAGCCATCGACGTCGCCGCTGGGGTCGGTTTCCGCAATGCCAATGCGCTGGGCATAGGCCACGGCCTTGTCGAACGTTTCCAGATGGGTTTCCATACGGGTGAGAATGAGATTCGTGGTAGAGTTCAAAATGCCGCGAAACGCCTTCACCTCGGCAGCCGGAAGGGTTTCCCGAAAGAGCGAGAAAATCGGCATGCCATCCATCACTGCCGACTCGAAGAAAAAGCGGCGACCATGTTGCGCGGCAAGGGCAGTCAGGTCGTGGTAAGCATGCACCACCGGCCCTTTGTTGGCCGTGGCGACGTGCATGTTGCGTTCCAAGGCCCGGCGAATATGGCTGACCGCCGGCTCGCCGTTTTCATAGTTCACAGGGGTGTTCTCGAAAAGTACGTCTGCCGGTACGGTTTCCACAAAAGCAAGGCCATCGGGGGGCTCGGGCTGCGTGCCCAGATCGCGCAATGAGCCGCCCGCCTCGGCACGCGCCAGCGCCGTTTCCAGATCCAGCCCCTGAGGGGCAATCACTCGCCCGTGGTGGCCGGTGGCAATGCCGGTAACCACAAAATCGACGCCATAGCGCGCCCGCATGGTGGCACGCTTTTCCAGCAACAGCCGCCCTAACGCCCGGCCCACGTTGCCAAAACCGAGAAAAGCAAGACGATACGTGCGCATCCTCAACCTCCATCATCTCAGATCATGCTTTCGCAGCCCTGCGCGCTGGGTGCGGCGCGAGCGCCACAAAGTCAACCGCAGATGGGCGCAGGTGCCTAACCCAACTGCGCGATCTGCGGTTTTTCATCGCCAGGCAGCGAAAAGGCGCACCGGTGACACACCGGTAGCCATGACACTGCCATTATACCGCCCTTGGGGGCTCCAAAACCCGCCAGGGCACGCCATAAGCCGGGGCAAAATGGGGGCCATGAGGAAAACTGCGCTCACCGCGGCGGAAATATCGCGCCTGACGCCAAAACACCCCCCACGTCAGGAAGCCCAGCAGCCAGACCTCCAGTCCATACAGGCGGGCGTTTTCCCATTGGTGGGGCATGACGACATGCGTCGGCCACCCCGGCACCGTCAGCCCAACCCGTCCCTGGGGCCAGGCATCGGCACTGAGGGCTACCAGTTGCTCCCACGGCAGGGCAAGTCGCTGGGGTTGTTCCGCCGCCAGCGCCACCGTTTGGTAGGCAGGGGCGCCAGCAGCCCGGCCATGCAAATGCAGGGTGAGGGCGCGTTCGGCTTTCAGGGTCAGGTTCGCTCCAGCGGGAAAAGTGTGCCAACGCCGAGGCAGCCAGTGCAACACCCACAGCGGGAAACCGGCTGCGCGGGCGCGGGCGGCTTCGGGGGCCGTGGGGGCCTCCAACGCCAGCACCAGTCCAAACGCCAGCAAGTCGTCACGGCGCGGCTCCTCGGCTTCCCGCAAGGGCCAGGGCACCACTGCCCAGGCTTCCTCAAAACCGCCGCGCCGCAGCGTGTGGATGGTCTCCCGCGAAGCCACCCACGTCGGTGCGGCCCACACAGTGCGCCCACTCAGCCATAATCGCCCCACTTCAGGGGCTTTCGCCGCGCCCCCCGCCACCCGCACTGGCCTGTCGCGCTCCCGGAAATACTGTGCCAGCGCCAACAGGAAAGCCTTGGCCGCGGCCAACCGCCGCAGGCGTTTTCCCCACGGACCGCTCAAGCGTGTCAATTCCTGGCCTTCCAGCGCCGCATGCAGCCCGGCTTGCAACCACACCTCACGGCATGGCGTTCTTACCACATCGTCAAGCGTCCACCTCACCTTGCGCCCCTCGCTTTGCGGTGTAACGGGCTATCAGCCAGGCCCCAAAAGCCAGCACCACCAAAACCGTCAGGCTGGCTTCTGGCCCAAATGCGCCGCCCGTCAGCCACACCGGCCCCTGCAAGGGCGTGTTCAACAAGTGAAAACCGCCCATGCCGCTGACCGGGAAGCCGTAAACCGTGCCCTCGAACAGATTCCAGCCAAAATGCAACCCTAAAGGCAGCCACAACGCGCCGCTGCGCACATAGCCATAGGCCAGGAACAGCCCTGCTGCCACCAATCCCACCTCCGCCAGCAGGTTGACGTGGGGGTTTGCCAGGTGCAGCAAAGCAAAAACCACGCTGGAGATCGCCACCCCCCATTTCAGCCCCGCGGTTTCGGCCAGATTTTGGAGCCAGTAGCCCCGCATCCAGAGTTCTTCGCTCCAGCCCACCAGCAGCCAGAGCACCAATGCTGCGAGCAGGCTGCGCCCCACATCGCCCGCCGGGAAAGCCGCCCAATGGGGGGTAGCCGCCCCGGCAGCCGCCAACGCTCCCAAGAGTGCCGTTTGGGTCAGGGCGGCAATGCTCGTGCCGGCGAGAAAATCCTGCCAGGCGCGCCGATTGAAATGCAGCCCCAACGTCACGAAAGTGCGGCGGTCGAGCCAGCGGCGGGCGGCCCAGGTGGCGAGGGTGATTGCAGTCGCCTCGACGAAAACGCTGCCCAGCATCGGCGCGCCCACTGCCTGCGCTGCCAGCACCCCCCACGGCGAAAGAAGCACCAGCAGCAACACAAACAAACCGCTATGCACTGCCAGCCGCCAGCCGGTTCGCAGGCGGCGAGGCTGCTCGCGGGTCAGAAAAATGCGCTGCACGAATTGCATCGAAGCCTCTCAACCTCAAGAGAAAACCCACATCCAGGCCTGGCGTTGCTGCGTTACTGCAAGTTGAGTTCCTGAATCGCAGCCTCCAGGCCGTTTAGCGAGCCTAAAAGCGTCATGTGGTCGCCGAGTTCCAGGCGAGTGTTGCCGTGGGGGATGATGAAGGCATCGCCGCGGCGGATGGAGAGCACAAGCACATCGGGCGGCAGCGGCAGGTCGCGCAGGCGGCGTCCCGCCAGGCGGGGGTTTTCGATGAAGCATTCGCACACGTCGCGGGTGTCGTCGGTGGCCGTAAGCAGGTGCACGAAATCGGGGTTGCGCACCAACAAGGTGAGCATGTGCGCCAGCAGCACCGTCGGGGAATACACCCGCACGCCCATCGCCCGCAGGCGCTTGGCGGCGGTGGGGCCGGGGGCAAGGGCAATCACGGGGTCCATTCCCAACGTGCCGCGCGCCACCTGGCAGACCTTCAAGGCCTCATCCTCATCGCTATGGGCGCACACTAAGGCACGGCTGCGGCCCAGGTGGGCTTCCAGGGCCTCGGGCGTCATAGCCAGATGCGCTTCCAGCCCCCGTGAGCGCGCTCGCGCCACCCGCGTGGCGTCCGGGTCGAGCAGCACTACCGCTTCGCCATGCCCGCGCAAGGTTTCGGCCACCTGAATGCCCACCGTGCCCGCGCCAGCCACCGCAATCGGCCGGCGCGCGGTCGTGGTTTTCTGCCCCCCCATCAGACGAGCGAACGCAATGGGAGCCACCGTCACGGTGATCATCGCCACCAAAATCACGGCCATCACTACCGTGTCAGAGAGCATCCCCAAATCTTGCCCAATTTGCGCCGCGGCGATGATGAGGGAAAGCCGCGCCGAGAGCAACGTACCCGCCGCCAGGCTTTCCCGCCACGAAAACACCCGCCGAAAGAGCAACGCCGGCACCCCCTTGACCAGCACCGCCCCCACCAGCAGGAAGCCCACCAATTCAATCGCCTGGAGCGACCCAAATACCACCCCGAAATCAAAACGCACCCCCACCATGATGAAGAAGATCGGGATGAAGAAACCATAGCCGGTGGCTTCTAACTGGTGCATCAGAGCGTGGTCGTCGGGGTCGAGCAAAAGGGCAACCAACAGCCCCGCCAGGAAAGCCCCCAAAATCACCTCCACGCCCAGGAACTCAGCCACCACCACGAAGAAAAACATCAGGAAGAAAGAGAGCCGCATTTTGGCTTGTGCGGTGGCATGGCTCATCTCTTCAATCAGGGGCGAGAGCACCGGCACGACCCATGTGCCCAGGCGGTAGAAGACAAACAGCACCACAAAAAGGCCGGTAATCAGCAGAATATCCAGCGTCAGGCCGTGCGCCACCACCGCGACTTCCACCGTGATGAGCAACATGGTGACGAAATCGGCAATCAAAGCCGAAAGGAGCAGCGTCTGGCCATAGCGTCCGCCGATGAGGCCGGTTTCCTTGAGCACCGGCACGACCACCCCCAGGGAGGTGGTAGAAAGAATAAGGGCCATCAGGGGCAAATCTCGGGCCAGGCCCATCCGCCAGATAACGAAAGCCACCGCGGCGGCCAGAGCAAGGGTGGCGAGGAAATGCAACCCGGCCAGCACCAGGGGGTGGTCACCGCGACGGGAAGCGCCGCCCTGCACTGCGGCGTTCATACCCAGGCTGGTGAGGTCCACTTCCATGCCAGCGAGGAACATCAGGAAAACGAAGCCAAACTCAGCCAGCAGTTCCAGCGCGGGGTCGTGCTGCGGCACCCAGTTCAAGCCGCTTTTGCCGACAATCATGCCCCCCAAAATCTCGCCCACCATGATGGGCAGGGTCAGGCCGCGAAAACGCCCCAGCAACAGGGGCACGAACGCTGCCAGGGCAATCACCACCAGCAGCGGCAGGAAGGATGAGGTTGTGGCAGGCAGGGGAGAAAACAGCATCAGCGTCACCGGCGCCGCGGGCTACTTCAGCCAGCGGGCAAGGATATTGAGAAGCAGGGTAAAAAGCAGAGAAAGCAGCAGCGAGGTTGCCAGCGGCACGACGCAGGTCAAGTTGCCCCGCTGGTACACAAAATCGCCCGGCAGACGGCCCAGCGGCACACCCCAGCGGGCCAGCAACACCAGCAGCCCGCCGAAAACAAAGAGCAAGCCGCCCAGCAGCATCAACCAGCGTCCAAGAGAAGCCATCGGGGCACCTCCATCCACTCG
>CAYYRG010000086.1:0-6595 GCA_964474015.1 uncultured Anaerolineaceae bacterium
AAGTCGAAGGCCCAGCGAGGCTCATCGGGGGATAGGAGAGATTGGCTGATGGACAGAGTTTTGTCAGTCAATCAGGCGCGCCGGTCTTATGGCCTGTTTTAGCTTTCGCTGTCGCTGATATGCTGCCCCAGGGAGGTCAAAAGCCATGCCTTTTCGCCATCGCAACCTTGCTTTCGCCGCACTGGTCCTGCTGCTCATGCTGACCGCTTGCAGCGGCGGCCTCCAGCCCCAGCCCCCCGCGCCTTCCCCCTCCTCCACACCCTTCATCCCCGCGCCGCCCACAGCCACATTCGCGCCGACGGCCACGCCTTCCCCCACCACGCCGCCCACGCCCACTGCCACGGCCACGCCTTCCCCCACCCCCACCCCCGCCACCACGACCTTCCTTTTTGTGGGGAACATCGTGCCTGCCCGCTGCGTGCGCGCTGCCGCCGACAAGCGCGGCGACGACCACTACATTTACGCTCAGGTAGCCCCCCTCATCCGCAAAGCGGATTTTGCCGTGGCGCTGCTCAACACCGCCCTCACCCAAAGCGGCATCGTCACCGGCTGCCGCCGCACCTTTGTGCTCACCGGCGACCCCAAACACGCCCAAACCTTAGCCTGGGCAGGCTTCGACCTGGTCAACATCGGCACCAACCACATCCGTAACTGCGGTTGGGTGGGGTGCGGCTACAAAGGTTTCCTCGAAACGCTGGAAAACCTGCACGCGGCGGGGCTTCCCACGGTGGGCGGCGGCCTCAATCTGGATGCTGCCCTGCAGCCCTACGTCGTCACGCTGCACGGCGTGCGCTTTGCTTTTGTGTCGCTCAACCAGCTGGGGTTCTCCTGGGCTGACGCCGACACCCCCGGCACCGCGCCCCTCACGCCGGAAAATGCCCAACGCGCCATCGCCTTAGCCCGCCAGCAGGCCGATGTGGTCATTGCCCTACCCCACTGGGGGCCGGAGTACGACGCCACCCCCGATTATCTGCAACGCCGCGCCGCCCGCTGGCTGGTGGAAGCCGGCGCGGACGTCATCGTGGGCAATCACTCGCACGTCGTTCAGGGAATGCAGATTTTGGGCGGAGTGCCGGTGTTTTACAGCCTGGGCAATTTCGTCTTCGATCAAACCTGGTCACAGGAAACCCAGCAAGGCGCCATCCTGACCCTTACCTTTGAGGGGCAGAACATGGTATCCTATGCCTACACGCCGGTGCACATTGACGGCGACGGCACGGTGCACGTGGCACCGCCGAAAGAAGCCCAGGCCATCATGGCGCGCATTCGGGCGGCTTCGCTGCCGTCGGAAGATGTGCCTTGAGCGCATTCCACCGTTGGAGAAAAGCCTATGACCACTTTTTCCTACCGCTGTGCCCATTGCGGCGCGACCTATGCCGCCGATGAGGTGACCTACACCTGCCCCCAATGCGGCGGCAACCTGGATGTGCTGCTCGACTACGCGGCGCTAAAGCCGGAAGCCGGGCGGCTGTTTGCCGAACCGGCGGGCAAAGAGGAATCCCTGTGGCGTTACCTGCCCCTGCTGCCCGTGGATGACCCCGGCGGCGAGGGCACGCCCCTGCGCCGCGCCGGCTGGACGCCCACCTACACCCTGCCGCGGCTGGCGGCTTCCCTGGGCTTGCAGCACTTCTGGCTGAAGGACGAAAGCCCCAACCCCACCGCCTCGTTCAAAGACCGCGCCAGCGCGGTGGTGGTGGCGCGGGCGCGGGAAATCGGGGCAGAGGTGGTCATCACCGCCTCGACGGGCAACGCGGGTGCAGCCCTGGCGGGCATGGCCGCCGCGGTGGGGCACAAGGCCGTCATCCTCGCGCCCAAGAGCGCACCCCAGGCCAAAATCGCCCAACTGCTGGTGTTCGGTGCCCAGGTGGTGCTGGTGGACGGCACCTACGACGACGCCTTCGACCTCTCGGTGGCCGCTGCCGAAAAACTCGGATGGTATTGCCGCAACACCGGTTACAACCCCTTCACCGCCGAGGGCAAGAAGACTGCGGCTTACGAAATCTACGAGCAGGTCATCCGCCCGCACGGGCTGAAGCGCCTCAACGTCTTCATCCCCGTGGGCGACGGCAACATCATCAGCGGCGTGTACAAAGGCTTCTGGGATTTGCACCAGTTGGGCCTGCTGGAAACCCTGCCGCGGCTGTTTGGCGTGCAGGCGGAAGGCTCCGCGGCCATCGCCAAAGCGTGGAAAGCGGGCAGCGACGAAATCGCGCCCGTGGCCGCCCACACTTTGGCCGACAGCATCAGCGTGGACCTGCCCCGCGACGGCTTCCGTGCCCTGCGGGCCGTGCGGGAAACCGGCGGCGCTTACATCACCGTGCCCGACGAAGCCATTCTGGCCGCGATCGCGGAAGTCGGCAAAACCGGCGTCTTCCCCGAACCGGCGGCGGCCACCGCGTTTGCCGGGCTGAAGGCCGCGCTGGCGCAGGGGCTGGTCGCCCCCGACGAGCCGGTGCTGGTGCTGAGCACAGGCAGCGGGTTGAAAGACGTCGGCGCGGCGATGAAAGCCGTGCCTGCCGCCCCCGTGGTGCCCCCTGATCTGGAAGCCCTGGCGCGGCTGCTGCGCGCGTGAGCATGTGCTTTCCTCGGACGTGCCGCGGGGTAGCCCTCCGCCGCCGACGTCAAGGAGGATGAAATGAAATCCCGCTTGTGGATGCTGGCCCTGCTCGGCATTTTGTTGCTTGGCGCCTGTGGGCGCGCCGCCACCAACACCCTCGCCCTCACTGAAGACGACAACGGCCGCGCCCTCACCCTCAAGCCGGGCCAGGTGCTCGTCATTCACCTTGCAGCCAACCCCACCACCGGCTATACCTGGGCACTCGGGGAAGTGAACGAAGGCGTGCTGCGCCAGGCTGGCGAGGCGGGTTACACACCCGCACCTGCCGGCCAGGGTGAGGTCGGGACGGGGGGCACGGCGGTGTGGCGCTTCGTGGCTGTGGGCATTGGCACCACCACCCTCAAACTGGTTTACATTCGCCCCTGGGAAAAGCCGCCCAAAGCAGCCCAGACCTTCTCGCTCACGGTCACCGTGAAGCCGTAAACGAAAAAAGCCTGACAGGCGAAAACCTGTCAGGCTTTTTTGATGCGACGGTGCAGGGCCTAACTACTTTTTGCGGGAATATAGCGGGCAATCTTCATGGCCAGGTTGACCAGGGGCAAGGTTTGCAACCACACTTTGCCCGGCCCGGTCAGCGTGGCCAGGAAAAGCCCCTCGCCGGAGAAGAGGATGTTCTTGACGCCTTTCACCCGCTCGATGCTGTAATTCACCGTGGGTTCGAAAGCGGCGATATGGCCGGGGTCGATTTTCAGCGTTTGCCCTGCCTGGAGGGTGTATTCGCGCACCTCGCCAGCGATTTCCAGGAAGGCCAGGCCGGGGCCGGTGATTTTTTGCAAAATAAAGCCCTCCCCGCCGAACAGGCCGGTGCCCAGGCGTTTGCGGAAGAGCATTTCCATCTGCACGCCTTCCTGCGCGCACATGAACGCATCGCGCTGGGCAATGATGCTCTGCCCCGCGGCCAGTTCGAGGGGGATGATTTTGCCGGGGGCTTCGGGCGTAAACACAACGAGGCAGCGGTTGCCGCGGCAGGTGTAGGTCGTCATGAACAAGGATTCACCTGCCAGCATCCGTCCCAGCCCTTTCATCAACCCGCCCTTGGTGCTGGTGTTCATTTCCACCGGCCCGCCCATCCAGGCCATGCCGCCGGCCTCGGTGTAAACGGCTTCGTCCTTCCCCAGCACAATATCCAGAGCCTGCATCACCGTGCCGGTCAAGGTGTATTCCATTTTTTGCTCCTTTCAGGGGAAAACGAACAGCGACCGTCTTTACAGTGTCAGTATAGCATAAGGCCAGGGCTTAGGGGGTGGGGGTGGGGAGCACAGGGGGCGTAGGCAGCACGCTAAGGTAGTTGGAGACTGCCCAGCCGGTGCGCTCAGGCGCGCCGTTGGTCGTCAACTGCCACCAGGTATAGCCGTCGGCCTGATGGGGGCCATCAACCACATGGAAGACTTCCCCCTCTTTGGCAAGGAAGACCACCGGTGCATCGAGGGCGGGCTGGGTGCGGACACGCAGGCCGTCGCCGCCAGTGCCGCGAATTTGCACAAACACCCCCACAGCCAGGCTGCTGGGCAGCGGGGGCGGGGGGGGAATGGGTGTGGCAGTGGCTCCGGCAGGGGTTGCCGTCATCGCAGGCGTAGCGGTGGGAGACGGAGCAGGGATGAGCGTGACCACCGCAGGCAGCGATGCAGCGGTGGGGGTGGAGTTCCCCAATGCCAAAGCAGCCCACAGTCCCCCCACCAGGGAAAGGCCAATCAACAACGCCCCGCCCCACACCCACGGGTCACGCCACGGTCGGTAAGCACGCGTCTCTCTCGTCTTCATGGCAACAAGAAAAAGGCCACGGCCAGAATCACATACACCGCCAGCAGTTCCACCCCTTCCAGCCAGTGGGATTCGCCATCCATGGAAACCAGCGCCATGACCAGCACACCGGCAGCCAGCGCCATGATTTCGAAGGGGTGGAACACCAAGGTCAGGGGGTTCCCAAACAACAGGCTGATGAACACCAGCGCGGGGGCAACGAACAAGGCCACCTGCAGGCTGGAAGCCACCGCAATTTCGACGCTCAAGTCCATCTGGTTGCGGAGGGCCTGTTGCACAGCCACCAGGTGTTCGGCGACGTTGCCGATGATGGGGATGAGGATAATCCCGAGGAAGAATTCCGAGACGCCATAATGCCGCACCACCGGTTCTACCGAGCCAACCAGCAATTCCGAAAAGATGGCAACGCCCACCGTCGCCCCTGCCAGCATGGTCAACGCCGAGCGCACCGGCCGGGCGCGGGCCACCTCTTCAGGGTCAGGCGTGTGCTCAGGGGCGGTCATTTGGTTGTAAAACAGGTAGAGCCCATAGAGCAGCAGCATGATCGCGGCCACGGTGAGGCTAAAGGCTTCCACTTTGGGGCTGCCAGCCTCGCCGATGGCGCTGCTGACGAGCGAGGGGATTGCCAGCGCCAGCACTGCCAACACGGTCAAGACGGCATTGTTGCTTACATGGCGAGCGTCGAAGTGCTGCTTCCCGTTTTTGATACCTCCGGCCAGCATCGAAAAGCCCAGCACCAGCAGCAGGTTGCCTAAAATCGAGCCGGTGATGGAGGCCTTGACCAGAGCCAACAACCCTGCCTGAATGGCAAACAGCGTGATGATGAGTTCAGCAGCGTTGCCCAAAGTGGCGTTGATGAGGCCACCCCAGCGGGGGCCAGTGTGCACGGCGAGGTCTTCGGTGGCGTCGCCGATCATTTGAGCCAGGGGGATCACGCCCAGGGCAGCGAAGAGGAAGACCCACTGCTCGCCCCACGCCAGCCAATGTGCCGGGAAAGCCAGCACCGCGACGGCGAGCAAAGCATACAAAGGGTGTTGATGGAAGAAATGGCGAAGATGCGTCACGGTGTCTCTCATCCAGCGAAGGGGGAAATGGCGTCGTATTGAAACAGGCGGGTGCCGCGAGGGGGCACGAGCAGGCGTAAAGCGCGGGGGCGCACCAACAGCTCAATGCGGTCGGCCTCCCCGTTGGGTTCGCCGTCGGTGTGCATCACCAGCGGGTGTTCCCCCGAGAGTGCCGCCTCGCGGAAAGCCAGCCGTTCGATGCCCTCTGAATCCAGATGGCGGCGCATCAACACTTCCAGCAGCCGCTGAGCAATTTCGGCCAGGTTTTCGGCGCGGAAGAGCCACAGGTCCATTTTCCCGTCGTCCATGTAGGCATGGGGCGAAATTTCGGCCACGCCGCCCGCGTACCGGCGGATGTTCGTCGCTACGGCCAGCACGAACACGCCTTGCACCCGCCTGCCGTCGGCTTCCACCTGCAGTTGCAGCCCCGACCATGCTGCCGTGTTCTTGATGCCCGAAAGAATGTACTTTGGCAGGGTAAAAGGTTTTTCCCACCGGGCGCGCGGCTCGACGTCGTTGACCACCATCGCATCCAGCCCCACGCCAGCCCACATCAGAAAAGGCCGGCCGTTGCACATGCCGACGTCGGCCAGGTAGGTAGGAGCGCGGGCGAGCAAACGGGCGGCCTCTTCCACCGCGTCGAGGTGTGTCAGGGAAGGCTTGGGCAGACCCAGGTCTTGCGCCAAAACATTCGTCGTGCCTGCGGGCAGCACCCCCAGCGCGGTGCGGCTTCCTGCCAGCCCTGCCACAGCAAGGTTGATCGACCCGTCGCCGCCTGCGACGAAAAAGGCATCGGCCTCCCGTTGCGCCGCCTCGCGGGCCAGGTGGGTGAGGCTATCTGCCGAAGAGGCTTCCCGCAGGTCAACCTCCCAGCCGGCGGCTTCCAAAATCGCGCGCGCCCGCCCAATGAAGTGGCGGATGGAAACGCGCCCGGCAGCAGGGTTGTAAACGAGATAAGCAAAAGGCATGATTCCCTCGAGCAAAACAAAATTGCCACGCGGCCAATGGTCGACGGCACCGCGGTGGCAGCAGCCATGCTTGATTTTACCCGATATTGCGCGTTGGTGGGCAATTTGCTGCTGCAAGGAGCGCCAGGCTCAGCGCAAGCGCTTCGTCAATGCTCAGCGCAAGCGCTTCGTTGACGCTCAGCGCA
>CAYYRG010000087.1:0-6572 GCA_964474015.1 uncultured Anaerolineaceae bacterium
GCCAAATCGGTGTCCATCGGTGAAATCGGTGGATTGACCTATCCCTTCGTTTGGAGGTTCCCTCATGCCCTCTGAAATTCAAATCGGCGACCGCAAAGTCGGCCCCGGACATCCGACTTACATCATCGCCGAAATCGGCATCAACCACAACGGCAGCGTGGACATTGCCAAACTGCTCATCGACGCGGCGGTCAAAGCCGGGGTGGACGCGGTCAAGTTCCAGAAGCGCACTCCCGAAATCTGCACGCCGCGCGACCAGTGGGATAAGATGCGCGAAACCCCCTGGGGCTACATTCGCTACATCGACTACCGCCACAAGGTGGAATTCGGCCTGGACGAGTATCAGGAAATCGACCGCTACTGTAAGGAAAAGGGCATCACCTGGTTCGCCTCGGTGTGGGATGAGCCCTCGGTAGATTTCCTGGAGCAGTTCGATCCGGTGGCCTACAAAATTCCCTCGGCGGCGCTGACCGACCACAACCTCTTGCGACACGTGCGCGCCACCGGGCGGCCTGTGATTCTCTCCACCGGCATGTCCACCATGGAGCAAATCCGCGCCGCGGTGGGCGTGCTTGGGCAGGACGACCTCGTCATCATGCACGCCACCAGCACCTACCCCTGCGAGCCGGACGAGTTGAACCTGCGCATGATTCAGACCCTCAAGCGGGAATTCCCCGAGGTGCCGATTGGCTATTCGGGGCACGAGGTTGGGCTGGTGACCACCGCGGTGGCGGTGGCGCTGGGCGCGTGCATGGTGGAACGCCACATCACTTTGGACCGCGCCATGTGGGGCAGCGACCAGGCGGCTTCGGTGGAACCCGGCGGCCTGCAAAAACTGGTGAAATACATCCGCGTCACCGAGCGCGCCTTGGGCGATGGCGTGAAGCGGGTGTACGAATCCGAAATGCCTGCGCTGCGTAAACTGCGGCGGGTAGGGCTGCAATAGGCGGCTACGATGGCCCGGGCGCGAATTCGCTTTTTGGGGGTGCTCCTTTTGTGGGCAGCCGTGGCGGCAGGTTGCAGACCTGCCGCTTCTGGCATCCGGCAGGACGCCGCGGCAGGGGCGGTTTCCCCCACAGCGCAGCCTTTGGCCACGGCGACCCTGCCGCCCCCCACGGCCACGCCTTCCCCGCGGCCTTCCCCTTCGCCGACGCTCACCCCCACCCCGACGCACACGCCGACGCCTTCCCCCACCCCTTGCGCTGCTGAGGTGTGCGTGCTGCCGTGGGCGTTCCCCTTGCGCCGCCCGATTGCCCCGCCCGGCAATAGCGCCATTGCCCCAACTTACCCTTTCGGTTCTGATTATCATGGCCTGCGCCACGTGCACCACGGGGTAGATATGGAAAACCCGCGTGGCACGCCGGTGTTGGCGGCTGCCGATGGCGAGGTGGTGTTTGCCGGGGAAGATGCCCTTCTGCCGTTGGGGCCGGTGCCGAATTTTTACGGCCAGGCTGTGGTGCTGCGACATGTCCTCGCCGGGGCTGGTCAGGAGGTTTACACGCTTTACGGCCATTTGGATACGGTGGCCGTGCAGGTGGGGCAGGCGGTGGCCGCTGGCGCGGTCATTGGTACTGTGGGCAGCCGCGGCGTGGCGGTGGGGCCGCATTTGCATTTTGAAGTCCGTCTGGGGGAAGATGCCTACGCCGCGGCGCAGAACCCGGTGCTCTGGCTGCAACCGCCGGGGCCGCGAGATGGCGTGCTGGCCATGCGCCTTGTCGACGCCGCGGGTTCCCCGCTGCATTTGACCGATATTGTCGTGCGGGGGTTGGATGCCGGGCTGCCTACTTTCTACCCCCAAACCTACGCCACCCCTGATCTGGAAGGCGACCCGCGCCTGCACGAAAACCTGGCGTTGGGCGGCTTACCCGCCGGGCATTATGCGGTAGAGATCACCTGCTGCGGGCGCCTCTTCCGGCGGGAGGTGGAAATTCGGCCACATCAGTTGACGTTTGCGCGATGGACGCTTGCCGCGCCATGAGCGCCTGAGTTTCAGGCCTTCCCCGTTGGCGTGTTCCCGGAGGCAGCCCGTGGGGTGCGCGAGCGCGGAAAAGGGTATAATGGAAGCATGTTCCGCTTCTACAAACCCATCGAAGTGCGTTTCAGCGACCTGGACGTGTTAGGCCACGTCAACAATGCCCGCTATCTGACTTATATGGAGCAGGCGCGGGTGGCGTATTTCCGTATGCTCAACCTGCGAAAGCCTGATGAGCCACGGGTGGGCTTTATTCTCGCCAGCGCGCACATCGACTTCCGCCGCCCTATTTTGATAGATTCCCAGGTTCGGGTGGGAGTGCGGGTGACGCGGCTCGGCAACAAGAGCTTCACTATGGCTTACCGGCTGGAAGATGGCGTCAGTGGGGAAGTTTTTGCCACGGCTGAAACGGTGCAGGTGAGTTTCGACTATGCCAACCAGCGTTCGATTCCCCTCCCTGATGCCTGGCGGCAGGCCATGGCGTCTTTTGAGGGCATTCCCCCTTTTGAGGAGTCGCGTGCATGAATCTCCCCCCCCTTGACGCCGATTTCTTGCAGGCTTTTCTGACCGATTTGCTCAACACGCCCAGCCCCACGGGGTTTGCCCATCGGGCGATTGACCTGACTTACCGCACCTTGCAGGCCGTGGTGCCAGAGGCCGACTTGCGCGTGACACCGAAAGGGGCGTTGGTGGCCCGTTGGGAAGTCCCCACCGCCGGGGCACCCCGCGCCCTGACGGCGCATGTCGATACCTTGGGGGCGGTGGTGAAAGAGATCAAGCCCAACGGCCGGCTGAAGTTGAGCCGGATTGGCGGCTTTCCCTGGAATTTTGTGGAAGGCGAAGGGGTGTGGGTGCATCCGGTAGAAGGGGAGCCAGTGCCTGGCACGTTGCTGCTGACGGCAGCATCGGTGCACGTCTATGGCAAGGAAGCCTACGACGCGCCCCGAGATGATGAGCACATGGAAGTGCGGCTGGATGCCGTGGTACATTCGGCGGAGGATGTCGCGGCTTTGGGTGTGGGTGTGGGCGACTTTGTTTCCTTCGAGCCGCGAGTGCGCTGGCAGAACGGCTTTGTGCGCTCGCGCCATTTGGATGACAAAGCCGCGGTGGCGTGCGTGGTTGCCGCGGCCAAAGCGTTGCACGATGCCGGTTTGCAGCCAGCCCGCACCACTTACCTGCATATCAGCAATTACGAAGAAGTGGGGCACGGCGCGGCTGCTGGCTTGCCCGCCGAAGTTGCCGAATTGCTGTCGGTGGATATGGCCGCCGTGGGCAAAGGACAAACCAGTGACGAATTCCACGCGACGTTGTGTGTCAAAGACAGCAGCGGGCCGTATCATTACGGCCTGACCCGGCAATTGCGCTGTCTGGCCGAGGAAAACGGCATCCCTTACAAAGTGGACGTTTACCCCCACTATGGCTCCGATGGTGAGGCGGCCTGGCGTGCTGGCCTGGATGCCGCGGTGGCGCTCATCGGTCCGGGGGTGGATGCTTCGCATAACTACGAACGCACCCACATGGATGCTTTGCGGGCGACGACTCGCTGGCTGTTGGCTTATCTGTTGGCCGAATAGCCTGTTGCCCTCCGCGGCTTTCCCTTATGCAACCCCTGTAGTGCCCCGGTCAGAGCCGGCCTGGCACGCTTCCACATAGAAAGCGGTTTGAAATATGGGCACTCAAAACCCCTCTTTCCATATCCCTCCCGAGAGGCTCTATCGCCTGGTGCGGGAACTCAACGCCGACCTGGATCTGCGTGCGGTGTTGAAACGCGCTATTGCCCTTACCCTGGAGACGGTGGGCGGCAATGCCGGAAGCATCATTGTGGTCGATGAGAGCGGTCAGGTGCTTTCGGCGGCCATTTTGCAAGATGGCCGTTTGTATGACAACACGACGTTTCAGTTGAAAGCCATGCTCGCGGACGGCCTGGCGGGATGGGTGTTCCGCACCGGCGAGGCGGCTTTGGTGCCCGACACTTCAGCCGATGAGCGTTGGCTGCCGATGTTGCGTGACAATCCGGCTTCGGATCGTCGCTCGGCCATTTGCGTACCGCTTGTGGTCAAAGACCAACGGGTGGGCGTTTTCACGGTGGTGCATCCCCAGCCCCATGCTTTTACGGAGGAGCATTTGGCCGGCGTGCGGGCGATGGCCGACCTGGTGAGCCCGGTGGTGATGAATGCTTTGCTGTATGCCCAGAGCCGCCGCCAGGCGCGTTTGATGCGGGCGTGGGCCGAAAGTGCGATGGTCATTTCCGAAACGCTGGATGCGGCGCAAATCATCGAGCGTATGTTGGACCAGGTGGGGCGGGCGTTACGCACTGAGGCCGTGGCCTTGGCCTTCCAGGATGCGCCCAGCGGGGTGTGGGTGGTGACCGACGCGGTGGGCGTGCTGAGCGACCGGTTGATGGGTGTGCGTTTGCCGGCTGCTATTGTGGCCGATGATGATGTGCCTCAATGCCCTTCGCTGGAGCCTTTGCGCACCCTGGGCGCTCGCGCCATGACTTGCGCTTTGCTCCCCATTGAGGAAGGCCCCGCAGGCGCGTTGATTGCCGTCAACCCTGTAGAGGGACGTTTTCGCGACGATATGATCTCGTTGCTGGAAGGTCTGGCTAACCTCACCGGCACCGCTTTGCGCCACGCACGGCTGTTTGCTGCTCTGCGGGAAGCCCATGAGCAATATCGCGCCCTCTTCAATGACACCCTGGACTGGATTTTCATTACCGATTTGCGAGGGCGGGTGGTCGAGGCCAATAAGCGCGCCAAGGAAGACCTGGGCTATCGCTGGGAAACCTTGCGGGCTGGCACGTTGCCGATCACCGGCGTGCACGACCTGCCCACCGGCATTTTGCCCGACGCGTTGGACGAAATCCCTGAATCGCCGCCGTTGACCTATGAATCGGAAGTGCATACCCCCGGCGACGAGCGCATTCCTGTCGAAGTGTATGTACGGCGCGTGAGTTTTCGCGGGGCGCCGCATTTGCAGTGGATTTTGCGCGACATCACCGAGCGCAAGCGCCTCGACACCTTGCGTGACGACCTGCTGGCCATGCTTTACCATGACCTTCGCGCGCCCCTTTCCAGCATCAGCATGAGCCTGGAGCTGCTGGCGCAGGCGTGCGGCGGCAGCGGGGGCGATGCTCAAGAATTGCTTGCCATCGCGCGCCGGGCTACGGCGCGCCTGGAGCGCCTGAGTTCCAACATGCTGGACCTGAGCCGCCTGGAGGCCGGGCAAATGCCCCTCAAGCGAGAGGTTGTGTCTCCGCAGGCGTTGCTGAGTGAAGCCCTGGAGGTCATTGCCCCCCATGCTGAGCAGCGTCAGCAAACCGTGCGACTGGAACTTTCTGCCGATTTGCCGCCCGTGAGCGCCGACCGCGAGATGATCCGGCGGGTGCTGATCAATTTGCTGGAAAACGCGGTCAAATATTCGCCGCCCGGCTCGCACATTCGGGCGGGCGCACGCCGGGAAGGCCCCATGGTGCGCTTCTGGGTGGCCGATAACGGCCCCGGCATTCCCAAAGAAGAGCAGGAGCGTATCTTCCACAAGTATGACCGCGGCAGCGCCAAGCGCGGCAAGGGGTTGGGGTTGGGGCTGGCCTTCGCCCGCCTGGCGGTTCAGGCCCACGGCGGCACGATTGGCGTGGAAAGCGAACCCGGGCAGGGCGCGTTGTTCTGCTTCACCTTGCCGGTGGCTGACGACGAGCCCCCATCGCCATAACACTTCCTCTTTCATCTCTCGTGGAGGCAATATCCCCTATGCAAGAGATTGCGACCAATGTGTTTTTGCTCAACGACTATCGTGGTGTGGTGCCGGGCGTGATTGTCCGCAAGGAAGGCACCGTGTTGGTCGATTCCCCGCCGTGCCCGCAAGATAGCCGCCTGTGGCGCGCCCGTTGCCGCAACCTCGGCGATAGCCTGAACATGCTGCTGGTTTATCTCGATGCCCACGCTGACCGCACTTTGGGCGCGCGTATGTTGGAGGTGCCGGTGGTGGCGCACGAGCACACGGTGCAGGTGTTCCGCAACCGCGCAGCGATTTTTCGCGTGCAGGGCAGCCCGCGCGGCGAGGCGTGGGAACGCTGCACCCAGATTTCCAACATGCGGTGGGCACCGCCCCAAATGGGCATTACGCACCGCCTGGAAGTGTATTGGGATGAAGCGCCGGTCATCATTGAGCATCATCCGGGCCCGCATCCGGGCGCGCTGTGGGTCATTCTGCCCGACCAGCAGGTGATTTTCGTGGGCGATGCGGTGACCGTGCATCAGCCGCCCTTCCTGGCGCACGCTGATTTGCCGCTCTGGATTGAGGCCATCGACTTGCTGCTTGCCCCCGACCATCGCGATTTCCTTATCGTTGGGGGGCGCGAAGGCCTGGTGCCCGGTTCGGCGCTGAGCCATATGCGCACTTTCCTGGAAACCACCCACCAGCGGTTGGAGGCTCTGGCTGCCCAAAAGGCCACGCCCGAAGACGCGGCAGCCCTGGCCCCCGACCTGCTGACCATGTGGGATTTCGACACCACCCACGAGCCTGACCTGGCCGATTTCTACCTCGCCCGGCTGCGTCAGGGCTTGCAGCGTTACTTTGCGTCCCGTTACATTGCCCGCAA
>CAYYRG010000088.1:0-6546 GCA_964474015.1 uncultured Anaerolineaceae bacterium
CACCGCCAAGTATAATCGGATTGGCGTGAGAGGTCAATAATTCGGGTTTCGGCGCAGGGAAAAACCGCCGCACCTGTTTCAGAGGAGAAATTATGCGTTTAGGTATCATTGGCCTGCCCCAAAGCGGCAAAACCACGGTCTTCAATGCCCTTACGCGGGGCAACGCGCCGGTCACGATGAGCGGGGGGCGCTTCGAGGTCCACACCGCGGTGGTCGATGTGCCCGACCCGCGGGTGGATGCCCTCTCGGCCATGTTCAACCCCCGCCGCACGATTTATGCCAAGGTCACCTATGCCGATATCGCCGGCCTGGAAGGCAAGGCCAGCGGCGATATTTCCGGCCCGCTGCTCAACCAGTTGACCCAGATGGACGGCCTGGTGCATGTCGTGCGGTGCTTCGAAAACCCCAGCGTGCCGCACCCGATGGGCAGTGTGGACCCGCTGCGCGACGTGGCCGCGATGGATGCCGAATTCCTGCTCAACGACCTGATTGCCGTCGAGCGCAAACTGGAGCGCCTGGAAGAGGAATGGAAGAAAAGCGCCCGCGACCGCAAACAGGTGGAGCAGGAGCAAGCCCTGTTCAAGAAACTCCACGAAGCCCTCTCGGCGGAAATTCCCCTGCGGGATGTGGAACTCACCCCCGCGGAGGAAAAACTGCTGGCAGGCTTCGGTTTCCTTTCCCGCAAGCCGTTGCTCATCCTCTTCAACCTGGCCGAAGGGCAGGAAGCCCCCACGCTGGATTACCCCCACCAGCGCAGCGCGGTGGCTTCGCTGATGGGCAAGTTGGAGATGGAGATTGCCCAGTTGCCGCCGGAGGATGCTGAAATCTTCCTGGCGGAATACGGCATCGAGGAGCCCGGCCTGAACCGGGTCATCCGACTTTCCTACGAACTGCTGGGGTTGATTTCGTTCTTCACCGTCGGCGAGGACGAAGTGCGGGCGTGGACGGTGCGCCGGGGAGCCAAAGCCCCTGAGGCCGCCGGCGTCATCCACACCGACCTGCAAAAGGGCTTCATCCGCGCCGAGGTCATTTCCTACGACGACCTGATGGCCGTCGGGGGCATGGCCGCCGCCCGCAGCCAGGGCAAACTGCGCCTGGAAGGCAAAGATTACACCGTGCAGGACGGCGACATTTTACACATTCGGTTCAACGTCCGTTGAACCCCTACCTTCCCCTTCACGGAGCGTTCCCATGACGACTTATGCTCAAACCCGTTGGAGCCTGAACGACCTGTTCGACTCACCCCAGGCCGCTTTGGCGGCTTTCGACCGGCTGGACGCGTTGGTGGCCGAGGTGGAAGCCCGCCGCGCCGACCTGCGCCCTGACATCACCGCCGACGCCTTCCTCGACCTGCTGCAGCGCATGGAAGCCATCGACCGCCTCGCCAACCGCATCTACGGCTACGCCCACCTGCGCTTTTCCGAAAACACCCAGGACGAGGAAGCCCAAAACCTGCTCGGCCAGGTGCGGCAGCGCATGGCGGGCCTCCAGAACCGCTTGCTGTTCTTCGACCTCTGGTGGAAGGCGCTGGACGACGAGAACGCCGAGCGGCTGATGGCGGCTTCCGGCGATTACCGCTACTACCTGGAAAAAATGCGCCTCTACCGCCCGCATACGCTTTCCGAGGCCGAAGAAAAGGTCATCAACCTGAAAGACACCACCGGCACGATGGCGCTGATTACTCTTTACAGCGCCATCACCAACCGCTACACCTTCAAAATCGAGGTGGACGGCGAAACCAAAGAACTCACCCGCGGCGAGTTGATGGTTTACGCCCGCCACCACGACCCCGACCTGCGCGCCGCGGCCTACCAGGAACTCTACCGGGTGTACGGCCATGACGGCGCCATCTTGGGGCAGATTTACCAGAACGTCGTGCGCGATTGGTACAACGAGAACGTCGTGCTGCGCAAGTTTTCCAGCCCCATCGCGGTGCGCAACCTGGCCAATCATCTGCCCGACGAGGTGGTGGAAACCCTGCTCACCGTGGCGCGGGAAAACGCCGAGGTCTTCCGCCGCTTCTTCCGGCTGAAGGCGCGCTGGCTGGGTATGGAGCGCCTGCGCCGCTACGACATTTACGCGCCGGTGGCCAAATCCGACAAAACTTACGACTTCGCCCAGGCGGTGGACATGGTACTCTCGGCCTACCGCCGCTTCCACCCCAAGATGGCGGAACTGGCCGAAAAGGTGCTGGCTGAAAACCATCTGGATAGCGAAGTCCGTAAGGGCAAAACCGGCGGGGCGTTCTGTTCTACCCTGACCCCCGACCTGACGCCGTGGGTGCTGGTCAGTTACCAGGGGCGGCCCGACGACGCCGCCACGCTGGCCCACGAACTCGGCCACGCCGTCCACTCGCTGCTGGCTTCCCACCACACGGCCTTCACCCAGCACGCCATTTTGCCCCTCGCCGAGACGGCTTCCACCTTTGGCGAGATGCTGCTGGTGGACATGCTCTTAGAGCAGGAAACCGACGAGGCCGTGCGCCGCGACCTGCTCTTCCGCCAGGTGGACGACAACTACGCCACCATCATGCGCCAGGCTTACTTTGCCCTCTTCGAGAAGCAGGCGCACGACATGGTGCGGGAAGGCGCCTCGGTCAACGACCTGGCCGATGCCTACATGGAGAACCTGCGCGACCAGTTCGGCGACGCGGTGGAACTCAGCGACGAATTCCGCTGGGAGTGGGTCTCCATTCCGCACATTTACCATGCCCCCTTCTATGTTTACGCTTACGCCTTTGGGCAACTGCTGGTGCTTTCCCTCTACCAGCGCTATCAGGAAGAAGGCGAGGCGTTCATCCCCCGCTATCTGGACCTGCTGGCGGCGGGCGGTTCCAGGCCCCCGATGCAGATCTTGCAGGAAGCCGGCGTGGACGTCACCCAGGCGGCCTTCTGGGAAGGCGGTTTCGGCCTCATCCGCCGGTGGGTGGAGCAACTGGAAGCCCTCTAACCTCTCGAATGCTTGCTATTTTTCCAACGCCCGCCAATACGGTGGGCGTTGGGGCGTTTAAGGCAGCCCTACTGCGTGGGCAATGAACGCCACGAAGGCCTTCGCGCCGACGCGTGAAAGGTGGGTATCGTCTTCACCAAACCAGTCGGGGTGGTCTGCTGCGTAGGTGTGCCAATCGAGGAGGTGCACCTGGGGCCAGCGGTTGACGCTTTGGGCCAAGGTGGCGTTGACAGTGTCTTGCCAGCGGTTGATGCAATGCACGTTGACGAAGTAAATTTGCCGCACGCCGTAAGTCTGCAACATCTGCACGGTTTGCGCCACGGTTTCTGGCGGAAAGGGCGAATTGGTGCCCAGGTGAATGACCACAATTGGGGCTAACTTCCCCGCGTGCGCCAGGGCGGGCAGCAGGGTGGTGAGGGTTTTCATCTGGCGGCCTTCCTGGGCATCGATATACACCTGCCCTTGCCACGGCTGCCAGAGATGGAGCACCTGGGTTTCTTCGAGCACCGAATCGCCAATGATGGTGACCCTCAGGGGAGAAGCCGTCCTTGTTGGAGAGGCTGCGCTGGGGGCGAAAGTCGGCGGCAATGCCGCGGCCACACCTTTCATGATGAATTGCACGTAGGCCTGGGTGCCGTAATAGCGCAGGTGGGTGTGGTCTTCGACAAACCACTCGGGGTGCTGCAAAGCCAGGGCGTGCCAGTCTAACAGATGTGCCTGGGGCCAACGTGCCACGCCGCGGGCAATGATGTCGTTGATGTAATCTTCCCAGCGCACGGGGCGCCGCACGTTGAGAAAGAACACCTGCCGGACGCCGTGTTTCAGCAGGGTTTGCATCGCGGCGTCCATCGTCTTGCCGTCGAAGGGGGCGTTGGTGCCCAGGTGGATGACCACAACGGGCGCCAGTTTCCCCGCGGCGGCCAGTTGGGGCACTAAGGTGAGCAGGTCTTTCATCCGCCGTCCGGGTTTGGCATCGACGACCACCTGGCTGCCCCAGGGCTTCCAGAACTCGAAGGTGACCGCCGATTGCAGCACCGAGTCGCCGATGACGGTGAGCGCCGGGCCGGCGGGTGGGGTAGGGGTTGATGGAGTGTGGAGGGGAAGCGCGGTGGCCGCTGGGCCGGTGGCGGTGGCCGAAGGGCGGCTCGTTGTGGGGGGCGCGCCCGGCGTGGCAGCCACCACGGCGGTGGGCAGGAACGCGGGTGTGGCCGTGGGCGTGGGAATCAGGAAGGCCAGGTCAGGGGGCGGCGCGGGCGGCTGGGCCGCGGCCAGCGCGGCGACGTTGACCCCCAAGAGCCCGATGGCCAGCGCCGCGCCTGCGGCGGCGGTGGGGCGGCGGGTTTCCCAGAGGGCGCGCAACCGCTGCCCATAGGCGCGAAAGCCGCCTTTGCGGATGGGGTGTTCCAGCCAGCGGTAACTGGCTTCGGCGATGGCAAACGTGAGGCCAAACTGTATCGGCACGGCCACCCACGGCGAAACCGGCCAATCAACCCCTGGCCGCAACACGGCGAAAATTGGCCAGTGCCAGATGTAGATGCCGTAACTGCGCATCCCCACCCAGCGGGGCAGCGGGTGGCCGAGAAGGCGGCCTAAGGTGGTGTCGGGGTGGGCAACGGCGGCGATCACGGCCAGGGTGGCTGCATCGACCAGCAGGAAACCGCCGTAGTACAGGAAGGGCGTGTAGTCGTTGACGCGCGCGAAAATGACCAGCAGCCCCGCCAGCCCGCCCCAGCCGAGCAGTTCGGCCCAGCGGCGGCTGCGGGAGCGCAACGCGGCGTTTCCCCGCAGGGCGTGAGGCTGCCACAGGGCCGCAAATGCGGCCCCAAAGAGAATGGCCGCTGCCCGCGTGTCGGTGCCATAGTAAGGGCGCGAGGGGTCGGTGTAAGGCACGTAGAGATACGCGCGCCAGGCTGCCGAGGCCAGCGCCAGCGCTATCGCCGCGACGACAAAGCGCCGCAGCAAACGTTTGGGGCGCCGGAAGTCGCCGCCCATCAGCATCAGGCCGGTGAAAATCAAAGGCCAGGTGAGGTAGAACTGCTCTTCCACCGCCAGCGACCAGAGGTGCCGTAGCAGCGGTGGCCTTCCAAATTGCTCGAAGTAAGAGATCTTGCGCAGGATGTAGACCCAGTTGGTGACATAGGCCAGCGCCGCGGGGACGTCTTCTCGCAGGCGGTAGAGGGCATCGGGGGCAACCAGGCGTGCCAGCACGGGCACCAGCAACAGCAACAGCCACAGCGCCGGCAGCAGGCGTCGGGCGCGCCGCAGCCAGAAGTTGCCATAGTTCAGGCGGCCATCGTCCAGCCAGTCCAACAGCAGCAATGAGGTGATGAGGTAACCCGAGAGCACGAAAAAGACTTCTACCCCCAGGAAGCCGCCGTCGCTGAGCGGCAGGTTGGCGTGGTAAGCCATCACAGCCAGCACGGCCACGGCGCGCAGGCCGTCCAGGCCGGGCATGTAAGGCAGACGTAAATGTCGGGTCTGGCGAGGAGGCATGGGGCAAGTATATCGCAAAATTGCCTGATTCTCCTTTTGTCGCTGAGGAAGTCGATTGGCGGGCGCATTCTGTTATAATCCTCACCATGACCGACGAGCGCCTCATCAGCCCCGAACCGCAAGCCGGCGACCCCCGCGACTACGCCCTCCGCCCCCGGCGGCTGGACGACCTGATCGGCCAGGAGCAGATCAAAGAGAATCTGGCCATTTTGCTCGCCGCGGCGAAAAAGCGCGGTGAGCCGCTTGATCACGTCCTCTTTTATGGCCCGCCGGGGTTGGGCAAGACGACTTTGGCGCACATCCTGGCCAACGAAATGGGGGTAGACATCAAAGTCACCTCCGGCCCAGCCATCGAACGCGCTGGCGACCTGGCGGCCATCCTTACCAACCTGCGCGCTGGCGACATCCTCTTCATCGACGAGGTGCACCGCCTGGGACGGGCGGTGGAAGAGGTGCTTTACCCGGCAATGGAAGACTTTGCTCTGGATATTGTCATTGGCAAGGGGCCGGGGGCGCGCTCGGTGCGCCTACGCCTGCCGCGCTTTACTGTGGTTGGCGCGACCACCCGCCTGGCGTTGGTCACCGCACCGTTGCGGGCGCGTTTTGGCGCGGTTTACCGGCTGGATTATTACGACCAGGCCGCGATGGAAACCATCGTGGCGCGAGCGGCTGCGGCATTAGGGGTGGCGGCTTCCCCGCAAGGGATTGCCGAGATTGCCCGCCGGGCGCGCGGTACGCCCCGCATTGCTTTGCGTTTGCTGCGGCGGGTGCGCGATTATGCTCAGGTGCGCGGCGATGGCACCATTACCCTGCCCCTGGCGCAGGAAGCCCTCGACTTGCTGAATGTGGATTCCCTCGGGCTGGACGACGTTGACCGTCAGGTGCTGCGCACCATCATCGAGAAGTATCGCGGCGGGCCGGTGGGGTTGAACACGATTGCTGCCTCGGTCAGTGAAGCCGCTGATACCATCATGGAAGTCGTCGAGCCTTACCTGCTGCGGCTGGGGTTCCTGGAACGCACCGCGCAGGGGCGAGTGGCGACCCGCGCAGCCTATGAGCACCTGGGTATTCCCTACGACCGGGCGGAGCAGCCGCCGCTGTTGT
>CAYYRG010000089.1:0-6530 GCA_964474015.1 uncultured Anaerolineaceae bacterium
AAAATGCTACGCGAAACGTGCGTCGCGAGATAGAGTATAATTGAAAAGACGACAACTGTGAAGCGAGGCCAACAATGATTCGTGAAACCTACTGGGAAGACCTGAGCATCACCACCGAAGACATCGAAGCCCTTTACAATCACCTGCTGGAAACCGAAACCCCGCTGACGCCTGAAGAACTGGCCGCAGCGTTGGTCGCCTTCCGCCTGGAAGAAGAGCAACGGAAACTGGAACGCCAGCGAGGCGGGGGCGCGACCATCTACCTTCCCAAAGGCCGTTATGAAGTCGGACAGCCATTGGTATTCCCGGCGTTAGACTGGGCTGAAGGCGAAGTGGTGGCCGTGCGAGAAGCCCACAACCCGACCATGCCGCCCTTCGAGGTCATTCGCGTGCGGTTCGCCGACGGCCGCGAGCGGGAATTTGCCGCCGGGCTGGAAGAGCACATCCTCAACGAACCGCCGCAGATGCGCGACGACGACCCGCTGCACAACCCTGAAAGCGTGCTCGCCACCTATGGCAGCGCCCTGGCCGAAAAGATCGAAGCCGCGCTGACCGAAAACGACGAATTCGTCCGCATTGCAGGCAAATGGTTCCCGCGGGCGTTGCTGATGGACGTGCATGTCGGTTACCTCAACCTGGCCGAGGCCGTGCTCGACATGCACAGCGGAGGGCCATTGCCCACGGCGGAAATCATCAAACAAATCGACTTCCCTGCCGACAACCCTAAACTGGCCGAATTCTCCCTCGATTACGCCCTCCAGGAAAGCGAGCAGTTCGACGAAGTCGGCCCGGCAGGGCAAGTGCTCTGGTTCCTGCGCAGCATGGAACCGCAATGGGTGCAGGAAACGCCCCCCTACCTGCACTACCGCCCCCTGGATTACGACCGCGACGCTCTCACCCCCGAAATGCTGGCTCTGGAAGCCGCCCTGGGCGACGAACTTTCGCCTGAAATCCCCCCCGCCGACACCGAGCAAGTAGAACTCACGCTGATCTACCCCCACTGGCGGGCAGGCACCCTTCCCCTGAGCGCCAAAACCCGCGCCCTCTTCCCCACCGCTTACCAGGCCCCGCGGGTGCGCTTCACCTGGGTCGACGCCCAAACCGGCGAAGAATTCCCCGGCTGGGTGGTGCGTCCCGGCAAATACGTTTATGGGCTGGAAGCCTGGTACAAGAAAAAAGAACTCATGCCCGGCAGCCTGGTGACCCTCAAACCGGGCAAAACCCCGGGGCAGGTCCTCATTCAGGCACACACCCACCGCCCCCAGCGCGATTGGGTCCGCAGCGTGCTGGTCGGGCGCGACGCCCAACCCGTCTTTGCCATGCTGAAGCAAATCGTCAGCGCCGAATTCGACGAGCGCATGGTCATCGCGGTGCCCGACCCCGAAGCCCTGGATGCCGTGTGGGAAGAAATCGCCCGCAAACGTACCCCGCTGGAAAACCTGGTGGTCTCGATGCTGCGGGAACTCGCCAAGCTCACCCCCCAGGGGCACGTTCATGCCGCCGGGCTCTATGCTGCCGTCAACACCGTGCGCCGCTGCCCGCCGGGCCCCATCTTTGCTTTGCTGGCAACCCGCCCGTGGTTCGTCCACGTCGGCGACCTGTACTTCCGATTAGACGAATCTGCCATTTGAAACGGAGAAAGCCATGCCACAGGGAAAACGCCGCAGTCTGGTAAAACCCACCCTGGATACCCCCTTCCACATCGATTTCTCGTGGTGGCAAGCCCACACGCGCGATTGGCGCTTCTACATGCACCGCCTGCTGTGCGCCGAACACCAGGAGCAATTCCGAGACTGGAAAGAAACCACCCCGGTAGACTGGGTTGACCCCGAAACCGCCGAAGTCCACCCTGTGGACGGGATGCAGTATGTGCTCATGACCCATTGCGCCCAGCAACCGGAATTCCTGGATGCCCACGTGCCGCTGGTCGACGCGATCTTCCGCATGTTGATTGCCAACGGCAACCGCCCGATGACGCCGGTCGAACTGGCCGAGCGCCTCAACCGGCCAGCCCAGGCGCGCACCATTTTGCGCACCCTGACCGGCAAACGCGACTACCTCGGCATCAGACCGGTAGAAAAATGAGCCCCTCCCGCCCCCGTAGCTCAACGGAAAGAGCATCGGACTTCTAATCCGACGGTTGCAGGTTCGAATCCTGTCGGGGGCGCTGGCGGTCGCCCAGGCGGCCACCTGACACCACACCTGCTCGACCCACGAGCCCAACTCAAAGGAGTTTGTATGTTAGAACGCAAAGGTCTCATCAAATTCGGGGACAAAGACATCACCGTCGTCGGTCCCGACATCACCCCCGGGCAACAAGCCCCGGAATTCACCGCCCATACCCGCGACTGGCGCACGATCTCCGTGCTGGCCGAAACCGCGGGCAAGGTGCGCGTCATCGCCGCCCTGCCTTCCATCGACACCCCCGTGTGTGACCTGGAAGGCCAGAAATTCAATGAGGCCGCGACCGCCCTCAGCGACGACATTGTGATCATCACCATCAGCGCCGACCTCCCCTTTGCCCAACAACGCTGGTGCGGCGACCACGGCATCGAGCGCCTGCTGGTCGTCTCAGACCACATGGACATGGAATTCGGTCAAAAATACGGCTGCCTGATGAAAGAAGTGCGCCTGCTGCGGCGCGCGGTGTTCGTCGTCGACCGTAACGACAAAGTGGTCTATGCCGACTACATGAAAGCCTTAGGCGACGAACCCAACTACGACGAAGTACTGGAAGCCGCCAAAGCCGCCCTGGCGGCATGAGCCACACACCGCCCGGGCAGAGCGCCCGGCGGAAACGCTGCGGTTCCCCATCAGGAGGTGCGCCATGTTCTCCCTCTTGAGCGCCGTTCCCACCGAAAGCGATGACCCGGAAGGGGCATGGTTGCTCGACATTCGCTGGAAGCACTACCCCAGCGTGTGGCGCCCTCCCACCGATGTTTTCGAAACCCCCGAAGCCATCATCGTGCGCGTGGAAATCGCCGGTATGCGCACCGACGACTTTCGCCTTTCGCTGGAAGCCCAAACCTTAGTCATCAGCGGCATTCGTCGCGACCCCGACCTCGGCTCGGCCTACCACCGTCTGGAAATCCCCTTCGGACAATTCCAGGTGACGGTCGTATTGCCTGCGCCGGTCGACGAAGCCCATGTGGAAGCCGAATATCGCGACGGCTTCCTGCGCATCCGCCTGCCCAAGCGGCGCGCCCAGACCGTCGCCATCCGCCCCGGCCAATGACCCCATCTCTGAGGAGAGCACCGATGCCTGCATCGCGTTGGCACATGGGTTGGGAAGACATCGCCCAATGGCTTGAAGAAGATGCGGCCTGGGAACAGGCCGTGCTTCCCTTTTTGCACCGCATTCTCGGCGGCAACCAGGGTGACGAAGCCGCCCAGCCCGAGAACGACCAGCCCCAGCCCCCCGAACCCCAGGCGCCGGAAATCTTCGAAATTCCGGTGCTGCCTTTGCGCGGCACGGTGGTGTACCCGCAAACCGGCACGCCGCTCACCGTGGGGCTGCCGCGGTCCATCCGCCTGGTGGACGACGTCGTGGCTGGCGACCGCCGCCTGGGGCTGGTGGCTTCCAAAAAACCCGAATTAGAGGAGCCTTCCCCCGGCGACCTTTACACCATTGGCACCGTCGCCACCATCCACCGCCTGTTTCGCGCCCCCGACGGCACGGTGCGCCTGCTGGTGCAGGGGCAGCAGCGCATCAAAGTGCTGGAATACACCCAAACCGAGCCCTACTTCGTGGCACGGGTGCAGGTCATTCCCGAAACGGTCGAACAATCGCTGGAAGTCGAAGCCCTGGCGCGGCAGGTGCGGGAACACTTTCAGGCCATCGCCGAGATGGTCGCTTCCATTCCGAAAGACCTGGTGGCCTCGGTGCTTTCTCTGGAAGACCCGCTGCAACTGGCCTACACCGTCGCCAACTTCCAGCGCATGAGCCTGGAAGACGCCCAGGCCATTCTGGAACTGGACTCGGTGGCCGAAAAACTGCGCAAACTGCTCGGCATTTTAGCGCACGAAGTCGAAGTGCTCGAACTGGGGCAGAAAATCCAAAACGAAGCCCGCTCCCAGATCGAGCAAATGCAGCGGGAATACTTCCTGCGCGAGCAAATGAAGGCCATCAAGCGGGAACTTGGGGAAGAAGACGAACAAGCCGCCGAGGTCAAAGAATTCCGGCAAAAGATCGAAGAAGCCGGCATGCCCGAAGAGGCCAAAAAACAGGCGCTGCGCGAGCTCGACCGCCTCGCCCACCTGCCCAGCGCCGCGGCGGAATACAGCGTCATCCGCACCTATCTGGATTGGCTGGTCTCGCTACCCTGGAACCGCCTCACCGAAGACAACCTCGACCTGCACCACGCCCAGGAAGTGCTCGACAAAGACCACTACGGCCTGGAAGACGTCAAAGACCGCATCTTAGAATACCTCGCGGTGCGCAAGCTGCGGCTGGAACGCAAAGAAGCCCTGGAAGCCCGGATGCCCGACGACGCCATCCGCCACGACCGGGAAGGCGCCATTTTGTGCTTCGTAGGGCCACCGGGGGTAGGCAAAACCTCATTAGGGCGCTCCATAGCCCGCGCGATGGGCCGCGAATTCGTGCGCATCTCCTTAGGCGGCGTGCGCGACGAAGCCGAAATCCGTGGTCATCGGCGCACCTACATCGGGGCCATGCCTGGCCGCATCATCCAGGCGCTGCGCCGCGTCGGCACCCGCAACCCCGTCTTCATGTTAGACGAGGTCGACAAACTGGTCTTCGACTTCCACGGCGACCCGGCTTCGGCGCTGCTCGAAGTGCTTGACCCCGAACAAAACGCCGAATTCCGCGACCACTACCTCGAAGTAGCCTTCGACCTTTCGCAAGTGCTTTTCATCACCACGGCAAACTACCTCGACAACATCCCCGCCCCCCTGCGCGACCGGATGGAAATCATCCCCATCTCGGGCTACACTGAAAACGAAAAAGTCGAGATTGCCAAAGGCTACCTCATCCCGCGGCAGGTGCACGAAAACGGCCTCTTCCCCGAAGAAATCAGCTTCACCGACGACGCCCTGCGGGCTATCATTCGCTCTTACACCCGCGAAGCAGGCGTGCGCAGCCTGGAGCGGGAAATCGGCAAAATCTGCCGCAAGGTGGTGCGCCAGATTGCCGAAGGGGCAACCGAGCACGTCGAAATCACGCCCGAAAAAGTGCGCGAGTTCTTAGGGCGGCCACGCTACTATGGACTGGAAGAAGTTGCGCACCGGGTCGCCATTCCCGGCGTGGCGATTGGTCTGGCATGGACGCCCGCGGGCGGCGACATTCTCTTCATCGAAGCCACCAAAATGCCCGGCAGCAAAGGCTTCATTCTCACGGGGTCGTTGGGCGAGGTCATGCAGGAATCGGCGCGCGCGGCGCTTTCCTTCGTGCGTTCCCGCGCCGCCGAATGGGGCATTCCCGAAGACTTTTTCGAGAAAACCGATATTCACCTGCATGTGCCCGCGGGAGCCCAGCCCAAAGACGGCCCCTCGGCAGGCGTCACCATCGTCACCGCCCTGGTTTCACTGCTCACCGGCCGCACCGTCAAGCCCGAAGTGGGCATGACCGGCGAAGTCACGCTGCGGGGGCAGGTGTTACCCGTGGGCGGCATCAAAGAAAAAGTGCTCGCAGCCCATCGCGCCGGCCTCAAAACCGTCATTCTACCCAAGCGCAACGAAGCCGACCTCGAAGACTTGCCCGATGAAGTGCGCGCCGCCCTCCATTTCGTCTTTGCCGAAACCGTCGACGACGTCCTTCAGGCGGCCTTACCCCCTGCCGCAGACGACAAACCAGACCAGGCCTCCCCTGCGTCGTCTGCCGATGCTTCGCAAGGAGCCTCCTCCAATGACTAAAATCATGCTGGTGGAAGACGACCACACCATGCGCTCCCTCCTCAAAACCCTGCTCGAAATGGAAGGGTTCGAAGTCGTCTTTGGGCCCGGCCATGCCGATGCCTTGCTGGAAGCCCTGCGCGCCACCAAACCCGCCTTGCTGGTGATGGACGTGCACCTCGCCGGTGGCATCAACGGCATTGACCTGCTGGATTCCATCCGCCAGGACGAAGAATTGCAACACACCCGCGTTGTCATCACTTCGGGGATGAACTACGACGAAGCCGCCCTCGCAGCCGGCGCCGATGGCTTCCTGCAAAAGCCCTACATGGTCGACGACCTGCTCAACCTCATCCGCCGAACCCTCTCCAAAACCTCCCACTGAAACCTGCGGCGCGCTTGCGCCGAGAGAAAGGATATCCCCGTGGCACGAAAACGTTCGCCTAAACGGCACTGGTACGTCGTGGATTTGCACCTCCACACCCCCGCATCCAGCGACTACCAACAGCCGGAAATCTCTTACCTTGACATCCTTCGCCGGGCAGAAGCCCTGGGGCTGGACGTCATCGCCTTCACCGACCACAACACCGTGGCTGGTTACCGCAAAATGCAGGAAGAAATCCAGCAACTGGAACTGCTGGAAAAACTCGACCGCCTGATGCCCGAAGAAAAAGCCCGGC
>CAYYRG010000090.1:0-6507 GCA_964474015.1 uncultured Anaerolineaceae bacterium
GCTTCGATCTGCCGCACCCGCTCACGCGTCACGCCCATTTTGCGGCCAACTTCTTCCAGGGTGTAGGCCTGGCCGTCGAGCAGACCGTAGCGCAGTTGCAGGATGCGCACTTCGCGCGGGGGTAGCGAGTCGAGGATGCTTTCCAGATGCTCGCGCAACAGATTGCGGGTTGCGGCTTCGTCGGGGGCGGGGGAGTCTTTGTCTTCGATGAAGTCGCCCAGCACCGAATCTTCTTCGTCGTCCGTGGGCATTTCCAGCGAAAGCGGCCGGCGAGCGACCTTGAGCATGTATTCCACCTTTTTGGGCGGCACGCCGAGTTCCTCGGCCAGTTCGTTGATGTTGGGGTTGCGCCCCAGTTTTTGGGTGAGGTGGTGCTGCACCCGCAGCAGTTTGTTGATCTGGTCGCCCATGTGGACGGGCACGCGGATGGTGCGTCCCTGGTCGGCGATGGCGCGGGTGACGGCCTGGCGAATCCACCAGGTGGCGTAGGTGCTGAATTTGTGGCCGCGGCGGTAGTCGAATTTCTTGATGGCGCGAATCAGGCCGATGTTGCCTTCCTGAATCAGGTCGAGGAAGGGCACGCCGCGCCCCATGTATTTTTTCGCCACGCTGATGACCAGGCGCGAGTTGGCTGTAATGAGGTGCTCGCGCGCCCGCCAGCCGTCTTCGATGAGGCGGCGGAGTTCCTGGCGGCGTTCGGGGTCGTCGACGCCCAGAGCCAGCTCTTCGCGGGCTGCCCGCCCCGCCTCGATGCGTTTGGCGAGGTCGACTTCCTCTTCCGCCGTCAGCAAGGGAATGCGCCCCACCTCTTTCAGGTAGAGGCCGATCATGTCGTCGGTGTCAATGTTGGCAAGGTAGTCTTCTTCGTCGATTTGAGGGGTGGTGTCTTCTTCTTCCTCTTCGGCTTCAAGCTCTTCGTCGGTGGGGTTTTCGACGATTTCGTCCTCGACGTAAGGAATGCCCGCACTTAGCAGGGCGGCAAAGGCTTCTTCTAACTGGTCAACATTTTGCTCGGCCTCGGGGAAGAATTGCAAAATATCGTCTAACGTCACGAAGCCTTTTTGCCGCCCCAGGTCGACCAGGTGGGCGATGGGGGAGTATTCCTCTTCAATTTCGGTCAGCAACAGTTCTTCTTCAATCATGGTGCGTATGTTCTCCATACCAGGGGTTTTGTCGCTTCCCACGTGCGGGAATCAGGTGCCCGGTGGCACCAAAACCGTGATTATATCACGGCCGATGGCTGCGGAAGACATTTTCAGCATACAGCCTTTCAGGGCAAAAATCAACCCTCTGGGGGCGCTTTTTGGATTTTGTAATGGTTTTTTAATGGTGATGCAACGCGCCTGTGGCGATGCCCGGGAGGGCAACGGGGCAGCCTGCCACAGGCTGCCCCGAGCGAGAGAGGAGGAGGTCAGGGCGTTGGCGTAGGAGGGGGAGGGCCGCCTGCGGCGTGGGGAGTGGGCGTCGATGCGGGCGTGGGTGTGTAAGTGGGGGTGGCTGTAGGCGTCGGCGTTGGTGTTGCCAGAGGCGGCTTGTTCAACAGGGAGGCGATGCTGTCGACTGCGTATTTTTCCACCACCAGCAACTGACCGTTCGCGCGGGCGTAATAGCCGCTGCCGATGGGGGTTTCTTTCCCGATTTCGGCCTGCCACGTTTTGCCGTTGGCAAGGCGTAGTTTGAGGATGTACGTGGGTTTTAGCAACCCCAGCGCGTTCAGGTCGATGCCTGCTGGCACGCTGTTGATGGCGCTGAGGGTGGTGATGTTGAAAACAGCAGTGCTGATGCGTTGCTGGTCAGGGCGTTCTTTGCCCTCGGGCGCTGGTTGCACGACCTGCCACGGGCTTTTGGTGTCTTTGCGCTGCAAGATGACCTTGCGCCCTTTGCCGTCGATTTCCACGCCCACGATGTCGTTCTCGGTGAAAGTGATGACGTCGTTAGGTGTGGGAGATGGGGTGGGGTGGGTTTTGGCGCGCTGGTTTTTGTACGTGATGGCTCCGTAGCCTGCTGCAGCCAGCACCAGGAAAACGATGAGGGTAATCCACGTGCTTCGGCGAATCATGGCTGCCTCCTATGCCCGCCGACGTCGCCGCGCCCAGACGACGACCCCGGCCAGCAAGACCGCGCCCGGCAGCACGAACACGAAGGCCAGGAAAAGCAGCATCAGGGCGTCACGCCGTGGCAGCACGACGACGCGCTGGGTAGGCGTGCGCGGGTTGAGGTGGATGAGTTCCTGTTGCTTGCTCAGCCAGTCGACGCTGTTGAGGAAGAAATCGGCATTGCCGTAAGCCGGGTAATAGGCGTTGCTGGCAAAGTCGGCGTCGCCCACGACGACCAGCCGCCCGTGGGTTTTCAGGTTTTCCAGCGCCGCGGCGATGCCCACCGGGCCTTTGATGTCTTTGTCGTCTTCTTTGACTTGTTGCTTTTGGAGCGCGGCAAGGTTGGTTTCGGCCCACGATTTGGGTTCGCTGCGCACTAAGGTGATTTCGTCAAGCCCATCGGGCACAGGCACAGGAACGCCCACGCTGCGCGCCGTGGGGAAGATGGTCGCCACGGTTTTGATGGGGTCGGTAATCTTGTGTGCGCCGTATTTGTAAGAGACGATCACCGTGGCCGGGTTGGCCAGCGGGTCGATGACCAGGTCAGGGGTGAGGTTGAGGTGCCATTTGTCTTCCAGATAGGCAATCAGAGGCGTGACCTTGGCCTCGGGCTTGAGTGGCGGTTCAAGCAGTACCATCACGCCGCCGCCTTTTTGGATGAAGAGCTCCAGGGCGGCAATTTCTTCTTGCGAGAGCGGCTTTTGCGGCGCGGCAATGATGATGACGTTGGCATCTGCCGGTACGGTCTTGTGCTTCAGCAGGCTGAGGGGTTTGACCGTGTAGTTTTTGTTTTCCAGTTCGCGCCTGGCGGTGGAATAGCCTTTGTCGTCGAAGTCGTCAGGCGAGCGTTCGCCGTGGCCGGTGAGGAAATAGACCACCTGCTTTTTGGGGTGCATCAATCGCACTAAGGCGCTGGTGAGATCTTCCTCAGTGACGGCGGTGACTTTCTCGGTGCGGTTGCCCATTTGCAACACCACGGTGCCGTCGCGTGTGATGCCCATTTGCTGCGCGATGGTGGGCTGGGCTTCCGGGTCGACGAACTTGTAGGTGAACTTGCCGTGGGAGGCGAACGCATACTGGTCGAGCAGGTTTTGGGCGTTCCCTTTGGGCATCCGCGAGGTGTAGAAGGCCGTGGCCGTCACTTTTTGAGGAAGTTTGGCTAACGTGTCTAACGTCGTTTGGGTGAGGGTGTGGCTTTTGTCGGCGGTCAGATCCCAGCGTTTGGGGAACTGATAGCCGACGTAGTTGATGACGGCCAAAATGCCGATGAAAGCCAGGCTCAAGAGCAGGGCATTACTGCCGTAGCGCGCCTGCCTGCCAGTAAGCGCGCTTTGCACTTTGTCGGGCACCAGGAAGACGTACAGCGCCAGCAACAAGACGCTCCACGCCAGGCTTACGGTGACTACGGGGGCAAAAGCCCGGTAAACGAGATAGCCGCCGAAAGCCACGGCCAACCCCACCAGGGCCAGTGCAAGGGCCAGGGGGGCGTAACGTTGACGTTGTTCGCGGTTCATCAGCGCCACCTCCGGGTTTCAATGATGACCGTGCCGGCAAACAAGCCCAGCGCGGCGCCGCTCAGGTAGTAGATGATGTCGCGCGTGTCAATGATGCCACGGGCGAAGGTGTCATAGAAATGATGGCTGAGGTCGAGGTATTGCCAGATGTTGCTGCCGCCCATGCTCTGGCTGGGGAAGCCCAGCAGCCACAGCAGCAGGAAGAAGGCCAGGGTAGCCACGAAGGCCGCAATCTGGTTGTTGAAGAGCGCCGAAACGGCGGTGCCCAGCGCGGTCAGCGTGGCGGCCATCAGCAGCAGCCCCAGGAAACCCGTGATGACCGGGCCCCAATCGATGCCCGGCGAGACCAGTTGGTTGAGCACCACGGGGTAAATCAGCGCAATGAGGATGAGCGTGGCAACGAAAAGGAAACTGCCCAGCCATTTGCCGATGATGAGTTCTGCATCGCGCACTGGCGAGGTGAGTAGCAACTCGATGGTGCCCATGCGCTGTTCTTCGGCCAGCAGCCGCATGGTGAGGGCCGGGACGATGAAGACCAACAGCGTGGTCATCGGGTTGACGATGATGCTGATGTCGGGGGCTGAGCCGGGCATCATAAACGAGCGCATTGTGGTCGCGGCGATGTTGGCGTAAAAGATGATGCCCAGCACCAGCAAGAAGAGGAAAGCGGCCAGGTATGCCGCTGGGGTGGTGAAATAGCGGCTGTATTCCCTGCGGGCGATAATCCACAATGTGCGCATGGCTCACGCCTCCTCGGTGGGTTCGGCTTCGGCGTCTTCGGTGCTTGTTTCGTCTTCATCTTCGCCTTCGGCGATGGATTCCGTCGCCGTTTCTTCGCCGATGAGTTGCAGGAAGATTTCCTCAAGGCTCATCGCGGCGCGCCGCATTTCCAGCAGGTTGTGGCCGCTTTCCAGCACGGTGCGGGCAATTTGAGGCCGCACTTCGCTGCCTTCCTCGGCCACGATTTCGATCTGGCCGTCCTCTTTGCTGGCCACCATTTGCACGCCTTGCAACGCCCGCAGCCGTGTGAGCAGGCTTTCCTGCGGTGGCCCTTGCACGGTCACCAGAATGCGGGTGCCGCCCTGAAGCCGCATTTGCAGGTTCTCGGGGGTGTCTTCGGCGACGATGTGCCCTTTGTTGATGATGAGCACCCGGTCGCACAGTTGCTGCGCCTCGGCCAGAATGTGGGTGGAAAGCAGCACCGTGTGCTCTTTGCCGATTTCTTGAATGAGGTTGCGGACTTCCACCACCTGGGTGGGGTCGAGGCCAATGGTAGGCTCGTCGAGGATGAGCACTTCGGGCCGATGTAAAATGGCCTGTGCCAGCCCGACGCGCTGGCGCATCCCTTTGGAAAGGGAGCCGATGAAACTGTCGGCGCGGTCTTCCATGCCCACCTGTTCCAGCACTTCCCAGGCGCGATCCTCAACTTTCGGCACGCGGCGCAACCGCCCCATGTAAATGAGGTAGTCGAGCACGCTCATGTCGTTGTAGAGGGGCACCGTTTCGGGAAGGTAGCCCACCCGCTTGCGCACCTCCAGCGAGTCATCCACCACGTGGAAGCCAGCAATGCGGGCTGTGCCCGTGGTGGGTGGCATGTAGCCGGTCAGGATGCGCATGGTGGTGGTTTTGCCAGCGCCGTTTGGGCCGAGAAAGCCCAGGATTTCCCCTTTTTTGGCGCTAAACTCAAGGTGGTCGATGGCGACCCGCGGACCATACGTTTTGGTAAGGCCTTGCACGGCGATCATGGTTTGGGTCATGGCGTCGCTCCACGAGTGGAATCGAGGGCGCGCACAGCGTCCCCACAGGCTTTACTATAGACCCGCGGGGATGCCATAGTCAAGAGGGTATGTCAAATTTCTAATGAAATCCTAATCTTGGGGGGCGGAGGAAGGCGGCTGGGCTTGAGGGGAAGGCTCTGTTGCCGGGGTGGGTTCTGCAGGTACCAGCGTGTCCAGCCGCTGCAGTTTGGCATACAGTTCCCGCCACTGGACTTTGGAAACCCCCAGTTTTTGGCGGATGGCGTTAGGTTCCATCCCGGCGCGCAGATCCATCAGTGCTGCTGTCCAGCGGCACATAGAGAAGGAAAGGTGCTTGTTCAGGCCTGCGGCTTCGCCCAGTTCTTCCAGGAGATACTCCAGGCGGCGTGCGGTCCACGGGAAAAGGCGTTCCTGGAGGGGGTATTGGCTGCGGTATTCTTCAAAGGCTTCCAACCAGCCTTCCGGCAAGGGGATTTTGCGTTCGCGGTAGCGGTGCTGCGGGCTGGCATAGCGCACGAAGAGATAGGGCTCGGGGATATCCAGGGCCAGGTGGTTGAGGTGGATGTTGACGGTTTCGCTCTTCTTGATGCCCGTGCCGAGCAGGAGGGTGAGCAGCACATAGGGGCGGGCGTCGGCGGGGTGGCCGGTGCGCAACGCCTGGGCTGCCGCAATCACGGCTTCGACCTCGGCAGGGGAAAGCACTTCGGGCAAGGGGCTGAGGACGGAATGCTGCACCAGCCGTTCGGCAGGGTTGGTGAGAAGGACGCCGCCTTCGTATAGCCATTTGAAGAACGACTTGAGGGAGGTGATGCGGCGGGCGCAGGTTTTGGGGCTGCAGGGCACGCCGCGGCCTTCTTTCACCCAATCCATGAAGCGGTTGAGGTCGTCGGTGCTGATGCGCCCCAGGGAGGTGTCAGGAGGGAGGTAATGGGCGAGCAGCCGCAGGTCGCCGGTAAAGGCTTTGATGGTGTGGGGAGAGCGTCCCTGGTCCTGGAGGTAAATGCTCCAGGCCTCAATGACGGGGGTGAGGGGCATGTCAGCCGTCAGATGCGCGGTAGCGGGTTGAGTCTCGGGTAAAGTAGCATTCTCGGAGGTCATAAACGCCTGCCTTGCGTGGAGGGTATTCGTATAGTCACTCTG
>CAYYRG010000091.1:0-3204 GCA_964474015.1 uncultured Anaerolineaceae bacterium
TTCCTCTACCCGCTGGTAGGCAAGATGCGCACCATGCCCGGCCTGCCCACCCGCCCGGCCTTCCTGAACGTGGACCTTGACCTGGAGACCGGCAAAGTCGTTGGGCTGTCGTGATTGCCTGCTGAGTTTCTCTCATTTCGGAGGCCCCATGCCCCTTTCTCGCCGCGATTTCCTCAAACTCAGCGCCCTCGGTGCGGCAGCCTTGCTTGCCCCGCGCCCCCGGCTGACCGCTCGCGCCGCCGCTGACGGCTTGCCCCAGGGCGTCTATCACATCCGTTCCATCGACCCCCGCTTTGGCGTTCTCATCAGCGTCGATGATGGCTATTCGGAAACCTTTTCCCGCATCGCCGAGGTCATCCGCCGCAAGAAGTGCCCGATTGCTTTCTTCCCCATGGGGCGGATGCTGCACATCCTGGCCAACCTCAACGGCGAAAACCTGCTGGAAGTGCTGGTCGAGAACGGCTGTATCATCGCCAACCATTCGTATTCCCACCCCTATTTCACCCACCTGAACGACAAACAAATTGCCGAAGAATTGCTCAACTGGGAAAAAGCCCTCGCCAACGCCTTGGGCACCGATTACCTGCGCATGATGAAAGACCGCTTCCCCTATTTCCGCATTCCTTTTGGCGCAGGCAAGAACACGCCGCGGGTGCACCGGGTCGTCACGGGGCTGGGCTACAAACTGGTCGATTGGACGTGGGACGAGGGCGCCATCTTGACCGACTACGGCGCCATCGATCATCCGGAAGAAGCCCTCAAGCAACCGCTGTTCGGCAAAATCGTGACCGCTATCAAGCAGTCCACCGCCTCGTTGCACCGCGGCGACATCGCACTGCTGCATTCCAACTGGTGGGATGCCTACGCTTTCGAATCTTTGTGTGACCGTGCGCTGGCCCTGGGCCTGGCCGACCCCGAAACCAGTCTGGCAGGCACTTTTGCCACCCTCAACCGGTTGGCCGACCGGCCATGGGGGAGGGCCACCCCGTAACTATTGGGAGAAAGCCTATGCTCATTTTGACCGCCGAAGAAGTTCGCCAAGCCCTTCCCATGTCTGCCGCCATTGAAGCCGTCAAGGCGGCCTACCGCGCCCTCTCGGCGGGGGAAGCCGCGGTGCCCCTGCGCCTTTCGCTGCCCGTCGCGCCGCACGAGGGCGTCAGTTTGTTCATGCCGGCCTACGTTGGTGGAAAAGCAGAAGAAGCCCTTACCGTCAAGGTGGTGTCGGTCTTCCCCCGCAACCCTGAGCGCGGCCTGCCTACGATTTTCGCCGCGGTGCTGGTGCTGGAGCCCGATACCGGTCGCCCGCTGGCGCTGCTGGAAGGCGGCACCCTGACCGCGCTGCGCACTGGCGCGGCCTCGGGGGCGGCCACCGACGTCCTCGCCCGCCCCGACAGCCGCGTGCTGGCCGTGTTCGGTGCGGGCACCCAGGGCCGCACCCAGGCCGAAGCCGTGTGCACCGTGCGCCCCATCGAAACCGTGTGGGTGTATGATGTCAGCCGCGAGCGCGCCGAAGCCTTTGCCGCGGAAATGGCCGGTTTCGGCCCCATCCCGCGCGATGTGCGCGTGGCTGCCACCCCGGCGGAAGCCGTGCGCGATGCGGACGTCATCTGCACCGCGACCATTGCCACCCAACCCGTGTTTTCCGACGCCGACCTGAAGCCCGGTGTGCACATCAACGGCATCGGCGCTTATACCCCTGAAATGGTCGAAGTGCCGCCCGAAACCGTGGCGCGGGCGCTGGTGGTGGTGGATTCCCGCGAAGCCGTGCTGGCCGAAGCCGGCGACCTGATTCAACCCATCAAGGCAGGCGTCATTACTGCTGACCACATCCATGCCGAACTGGGCGAAATTCTGCTGGGGCGCAAAGCCGGGCGCACCAGCGAGACGCAGCTCACCTTCTTCAAATCCGTGGGTGTGGCCGTGCAAGATGCCATGGCTGCCCAAACCGCCCTGCGGAATGCCAAAGCGCAGGGCCTGGGCAGCGAAGTGGCGTTTTAGGTGTCATTCGCAATTCGCTATTCCTAATTCCTCATTCCCCTGGAGCTTCCCATGACCGACTTCCCCAAAACTGCCGAAATCGTTATTGTGGGCGGCGGCGTGATGGGCGCAAGCATTGCCTATCACCTGGCCGCACGCGGCCAAAAAGGTGTCGTGTTGCTGGAAAAAGAGTCCTTTTTTGGCCTGGGCGCGACTGGCCGCTGTGCCGGGGGCGTGCGCTACCAGTTCTCCACCGAAATCAACATCCGCCTTTCCCTGGAAAGCCTGCCCATGCTGGAGCGCTTTCCCGAGGAAATCGGCTATCCCATCGACTACCGCCAGATCGGCTACCTGTTCGTGCTCACGAACGAAAAAGACGTCGCCACTTTTCAACAAGTGGTCGCCTTGCAGCATCGCCTGGGCGTGAACACCGAATGGTGGAGCGGCGACGACGTCCGCAAGCGCCTGCCGATGATGCGCTGGGATGATGCCCTGGCCGCGACCTTCAACCCCAAAGATGGGCTGGTGGACCCCAACGGCGTGGTCATGGGCTACACGCAGCGGGCGCGGCAACTGGGGGCGAAGACCCTCACCGATGTGGAAGTCACCGGCATTCGGGTGGAAGGCGGCAAGGTCGTGGGGGTGGAAACCAATCGCGGCAGCATTGCCGCGCCCGTGGTGGTCAACGCGGCCGGGCCGTGGGCTGGCCTGGTGGGCAAAATGGCGGGCGTGGAAATCCCCATCGAACCCATCCGTCGCCAATGGCTCACCACCACCCCGCTGGAACTGCCGCCCGACTTCCCCTTTGTGATCGACTTTGCCCAGAGCCTCTACTTCCACCCCGAAGGTGAAGGGCTGCTGACCGGCATGTCCAACCCCAACGAAAAGCCCGGCTTCAGCCAGGCGGTGGACCCCGATTGGGAACTGGTGCACATGGAAGCCGCCATCGAGCGTTTCCCGTTGTTGGAGCGTGCCGGGGTGGTTTCCCGCGTGGCAGGGCTTTACGAAGTGACCCCCGACGCGCACCCGATTTTCGGCAAAACGCCGGTGGAAGGCTTTTACGTCTGTGCCGGTTTTTCCGGCCACGGTTTCATGCACGGCCCTGTGGCGGGTAAATTGATGACCGAAATCATCCTCGACGGTCAGGCTACTACGGTGGATGTCTCTTCCCTCGACCTTGCCCGTTTCACCGAAGGGCGGCTCATCGAGGAATACAACGTCGTTTGA
>CAYYRG010000091.1:3304-6424 GCA_964474015.1 uncultured Anaerolineaceae bacterium
TGTTGCTGGGCGAAATCGTGGATACCAACAGCCGCTACATCGCCCGCCGCCTGCGCGACGCAGGCATCGATCTTTACCGCACCACCACCGTGGGCGACAACGCGGCGCGTATCGCCCAGGCCGTGCGGGAAGCCCTCGACCGCGCCGACATCGTCATCACCACCGGCGGCCTCGGCCCCACGGTCGACGACCCCACCCGCAAAGCCATCGCCGACGCGGTCGGCGTGCCCCTGGAATTTCGCCCCGAATTGTGGAAGGCCATTCAAGAGCGCTTTGCCCAATATGGCCGCCAGCCCACCGAAAACAACCGGCGGCAGGCGTTCATCCCCCAGGGCGCGCGGGTCATCCCCAACCCCGTGGGCACCGCCCCCGCGTTCGCGGTGGAAACCCCCGACGGCGTGGTGATTTCCCTGCCCGGCGTGCCCCGCGAAATGGAATACCTCTTTACCCACGAAGTGTTGCCCTATTTGCAGCGGCGCTTCGACCTGCGCGGCGTGATTCTCGCCCGGGTGCTGCACACCGCCGGGATGCCCGAAAGCGCCCTCGACGAGCAAATCGGCGACCTGGAGCGCCTGAGCAACCCCACCGTGGGGCTGCTCGCCCACCCCGGTCAGGTGGATATCCGCATCACGGCCAAAGCCGAAAGCGAGGAAGCCGCCCAGGCCATGATTGCCGAAGTGGAAGCCGAACTGCGCCGCCGCCTGGGCACCCGCATTTACGGCGTGGATGGCGATACCCTGGAAGGCGCGGTGGCTGCCTTGTTGCAGGCTCACGGGCAGACGTTTTCTGCCCTGGAAGCCGGTTTAGGCGGCGAACTGCTGCGGCGGGTGGGCAAGGTGGCCGGCTTCCTGGGCGGCGAAATGGAGGCCACCCCCCTGGACGAAGCCGCGCTGCTCGCCAAAGCCCGTAACTGCTGCCGTCTGCGGCAGGCATCCTGGGCTTTGGGCGTCAGCCTGTTTGCCGCCGAGGGCGCCAACCGTGCCCTGGTGGCACTGGCGCGCCCCGAAGGCGACGAGGTGCGGGAATTCCACTTCGGCGGCCCGCCCCAAATGGCGCCCAACTGGGCCACCAACATGGCGCTGACCCTGCTCCGCCGCCGCTTGCTGACCCTGGAGGAAACCCATGACCGCGAAAATCATTGACGGCAAAGCCATCGCCGAGCGCATTCGGGCGCAAATCGCCGCCGAGGTGCAACAGCGCGTGGAAAACGGCCTGCCGCGCCCTGGCCTGGCGACCGTGCTGGTGGGCGACAATCCGGCTTCCCAAATCTACGTTCGCATGAAGCATAAAGCCTGCGAACAGGTGGGCATCCGCTCGTTTGGGCGGGTGCTGCCCGCGGACGCCACGCAGGACGAAGTCGAAGCCGTGGTCGAGGAATTGAACGCCGACCCGGCGGTGCATGGCATTCTGGTGCAACTGCCTTTGCCTGCCGGGCTGGATGAGGAAAAGGTACTGGGGCGTATTCGGCTGGAAAAGGATGTCGACGGCTTTCACCCCCTCAACATTGGCCGCCTGGCGCAGAAAGGCCGGGAGCCGTTGTTCGTGCCCTGCACCCCCGCGGGCATCATGGTGCTGCTGGAAGAGGCTGGCGTCACGCTGGAAGGCGCCCGCGCGGTGGTGCTGGGGCGCTCGAACATCGTGGGTATGCCGGTGTCGCTGCTGCTCTTGCGCCGCAACGCCACGGTGACGGTGTGCCATTCCCGCACGCGCGATTTGCCCGCGGTGACGCGGGAAGCCGACGTCCTCATCGCCGCGGTGGGGCGGGCGGAAATGGTGCGCGCCGACTGGGTGAAGCCCGGCGCGGTGGTCATCGACGTCGGTGTGAACCGGGTGGAAGACCCCACCGCGAAGAAAGGCTATCGCCTGGTGGGTGATGTGGCCTTCGACGAGGTGAAAGAGGTGGCCGCGGCCATCACGCCGGTGCCCGGCGGCGTGGGGCCAATGACCATCGCCATGCTGCTGAAAAACACCCTGCGGGCGGCAAAACTGGCCGATTGAGGCCGCCAGAGGCGCTTACATTGGCCGCGGGGTGTGGCGACGCCTCGCTGGGGGAAGGGCGGTGGACGGGGGGCTACCCCAGCCGCTGAAGGTTGCGCGGCAAATCGCTCAGGCTGCGCGCGCCGTCTGCGGTGACGACGACGTCGTCTTCCACCCGCACGCCGCCGCGGCCGGGCAGGTAGATGCCGGGTTCTACCGTGAACACCATGCCGGGGCGCAGCACTTCGTCATTGTCGGCAAAAATGAATGGGCGTTCATGCACATCCATGCCCAGCCCGTGGCCGGTGCGGTGGGTGAAATAGTCGCCATAGCCCGCCGCGGCGATGACCTCGCGGGCGGCTTTGTCCACCTCGCCGGCGGGAATGCCAGGGCGGGCGGCTTGCCGCCCGGCGGCATTGGCCTGCCGGACGAGGGCCGCGATGTGCGCCAGTTCTTCGTCCACTTCGCCGATGGCAAAGGTGCGTGTGAGGTCGGAAAAGTAGCCCTGATGGGTAGCGCCCCAGTCGATGATGAGCAAATCGCCGGGCTGGATGGGGCGCTCGGTGGGGACGGCGTGGGGGTTGGCGCTGTTGGGCCCTGCGGAGACGATCGGCTGGAAGGGTAGTTCTGGTTCGGAGCCGTGGCGGAGCAACTGGGCAACCAGTTCGGCAGCCAGTTCTTTTTCGGTCATGCCCACGCGAAAGGTTTGGAGGGCGGCGGCGAGGGCCTCTTGGGCGATGTGCACGGCGTGTTCCATCGCGGCGATTTCCTCGGCGTCTTTGGTGGCGCGCAGGGCGGCGATGGCCTGGGCTGCCGAAGGGAAGGTCGCGCCGGGCGCGGCGGATTCCAAAAAACGCAGTTCCAGCACCCGCAGGCGGTCGGGTTCCACGCCGATGCGGGCTTGTTGGAGGCCCAGGGCTTCCACCGCAGCGCGAAAGGCTTCGTGCCAGCGGGCGGGGTCTTCATCATAGAAGAAGGGCTGCAAATCGGTGCGGGAGGCCACTTTGGGGGCTTCCAGCCGCGGCAGCACGATGGCCTGCTGGCCTGTGGCGGTGAAAAAGGCCACCACCGGGCGTTCCATCAGATGAAAGTGTAAACCGGTGAGGTAAACCAGCGAAGGGCCGGGGTTGAGGGCGAGGGCGT
>CAYYRG010000092.1:0-6420 GCA_964474015.1 uncultured Anaerolineaceae bacterium
GGGTCGTCGAGGCCATAAGCGTTCAGCAGCGTGCCGATGGTGTCCATGTGCATTTGCTCAGAGCGGGCGATGTTGCTGAACACCTGCGCGCCCCATTTGTCGTACAGGGTGAGGTAAACGTCGCGCGCCAGTTTTTCTTCCTCACGCATGTGCAGCAGGTCGGCGATTTCCGCGTCGCTCAGGTCTGCAGCGGTAGCGTCGGGTGGGGTGGTGACGGCCAGCAAGCCCTCGCCTGCGGCCTGAGGGCCGCCCTGGCCGCGTCCGCGGCCCTGGCCTGCGCCGTTCTGCGGGCCGCCCTGGGCCAGGGCGGCGTTGGCTTCAGCAGCGGGAGCGGCGGCTGCAGCCGTCGTTGCGGCGCTGCAACCCGCCAGGGCAAAGGTGGCGACGAGCGCCAGCACACCAACAAGGGGTAAAATTTTTCGCATTTTCTTGAACATGGTTATCCTCCGATTGGGAAGGGGTTGTCGTCGAGGTGGGCAGGGGCCTGCCCGGTGATTCCTCGTTTGTACGCCTGCAGTATAGCCGTGGGGCGCGGTTTCCGCCTCATCCATTTGGGAGGAGTTTCGGGGGAATTTGGCGGCGGAGGAAGGATGAAAACGGGCTGAGGATGGCCAAGGGCAGGAAACGCGCTGGAGCAGGGTATAATCTGCTCATGCAAGTAAAACGTTCGTTTTTGCGCCGGGTGTTGCTGTTGACAGGGACAGGTGTGCTGGGGGTGTGGCTTTTCGCGACGCCGCCGGGCCTGTTGGGGAAGGCCGACGCCGTGGCCTATGCCGTTTGTGCTCGCAACCCCCTGCACTCGCCTTTCCTCGGCGCTCGTCAGATGCCGCTGTGTTTTCGCGATACGGGCATGCACCTGGGGGCGCTGCTGACACTGCTCTTTTTGGCATGGCGGGCGCCGCGGCGGGGCGGTTTCCCCAAAAGATGGGCCGCGGCGGTTTTGGGGCTGCTGGCGGCAGCCTTCGCACTTGATGGCGGCAATTCGTTCCTCTATGCCGCTACGGGGCGGGCGCTTTACCTGCCGCACAATTTCTTGCGGCTGGCGACCGGCCTGGGAATGGGGCTGGTGATTGGGGCGTTGTTGTATGCGGCTTTCCAGCAAACGGTGTGGCAGCAATGGGAAGACACCCCAGCCCTGACGCTGCGCCGTTTGGGGGTGTTGCTGTTGCTCGCGGCAGGGGCTGGCGCGCTGGTGTGGTCTGGGAACCCGCTGGTGCTTTACCCGGCGGCGCTGTTGAGCACGGGCGACGTGGTGCTGCTGCTGAGCATGATTTATAGCCTCTTTGCAATCGGCCTGCTACGGCGCGAAAACACCGCCCGCACCTGGGAAGACCTGATGGGGTTTTTCTATGTAGGTTGGCTGGTCGCCATGTTGCAAATCGGCCTGTTCGACGCCTTGCGTTTTGCTCTCACCCACACGTGGGGCGGTTTCCCCCGCCCCTGAGGAGGCTGGTATGGCGGTGTTCAGCGGTTTGTTTTCGGCGTTTGGGCTGGCCGCCAGCGCGGGGTTGAATGCTTACATTCCGCTGCTGGTGATTGCCGTGCTGGCGCGGTGGACGCCCTGGCTAACCCTTTCGCCGCCGTGGGATGTCTTGACCCACCCCGCCGTAATTGCCGCGCTGGCAGTGCTGGCCGCGATCGAGTTTTTTGCCGACAAAGCCCCCGCCGTCAACCACCTCAACGACCTGGTGCAAACCTTCGTGCGCCCCGTTGCGGGAGCCATTGCCTTTGCCGCCGGCAGCGGCGCGATCGGGCACATTCATCCGGCGCTGGCAATGATCGTGGGCCTGTTAGTTGCCGGCAGCATTCACGCCGTGAAAAGCGTGGCAGTGCGCCCCGCGGTGACCGCTACTACAGCGGGGGTAGGGAACATTCCTGTGAGCATGGCCGAAGATGCGGTGGCGACGGTGGTTTCCCTGCTGGCGGTGTTGGTGCCTTTGGCCTTGTTGCTGCTCGCGGCGCTCGGGTTGGGTTGGGCTCTGCAACGGGCGCGGCGCGCCCGCACTCTGGCTTCCTGAGGTGCGTGTGTTCGAAGAAACGCTTTCTCCCCTGCAACAGCGGTTGCTTTATATCCAGACCCGCGTTTTGCAAGTCGAACAGACCTTGCGCGAGTCGCCCGACAATGTTGCCGTGGTGCTCCCCGACCTGGAGCATTTGCGGCGCTCGCTGGCTAAACTGGATAGCCAGATCCGTCAATTTGAGCAAGAACGGCAGCGGGTGTTTGCCCTGGCCGACGTTTCACAGGTGGTAAATTCCAGCCTGGAACTGGACGAGGTGCTGCGCATTGTGATGGATACCATCATCCACCTCACGGGCGCGGAGCGGGCTTTCCTGATGTTGAAAGACGACCAGGGCCGCCTGCGGGTGGAAATTGCGCGCAATTGGGACCAGGAATCGCTGGACGAAAGCGACCTTTCGATCAGCCACACGGTCATCAATCGGGTGGTGGCAACCGGCGAAGCCGTGCTGACCACCAATGCCCAGCAAGATCCGCGCTTCAAGACACAGCAAAGCGTGATCTTCCACAACCTGCGGGCAATTTTGTGCGTGCCCTTGAAGGTCAAGGGGAAAGTGACCGGCGTGATTTATGCCGATAATCGCTTACGGGCGGGGGTGTTTGGGCAGGAAGACCGCGAAATTCTGACCGCCTTTGCCAACCAGGCCGCCGTTGCTCTGGAAAATGCCCGCCTGTTCGATTCGGTGCGCCGCACCCTGGCCGAGGTGACGGAACTCAAAAATTTGTTGGATAACGTCTTTGCTTCCATCGCCAGTGGTGTCATTACTGCCGATGTGGAAGAAAAAATCAACCTCTGCAACCAGGCTGCTGAGCGCATTTTAGGGCGCACGCGCGCCGAAATGTTGGGCAAGCCCCTGCGCGAAGTGCTGGCCCCGCTGGGAGGGGCGTTGCAGGCCCATCTGGAACGCGTGAAACGGGCTGCCCGGCCCGTGGTCGGGTTGGAAGTCGCACCAGAATGGCCCGGACGTGGGCGGGTGTTCCTCAACCTCAACCTGGCCCCCTTGCGAGGGCCGGAAGGCAGGCCCCAGGGCGTCACCGTGGTGGTGGACGACCTGACCGAGAAACGGCGGCTGGAAGCCATGCGCTCGCTGTTCGAGCGGATGGTTTCGCCGCAGGTCATTGACCAGCTGGACCCCGAGTCATTGCACCCCGGCGGCAAACGCACGACGGTGACCGTGCTCTTTGCCGATATTCGCGGGTTTACGCATTTCAGTGAGGGGCTCGACCCCGAGCAACTGGTTTCAGTGCTCAATCGTTACCTGGCAGCAGCAGCCGAAGCCATTTTGGAAGAAGAGGGCACCATCGACAAGTTCATGGGCGACGCGGTGATGGCGTGGTTCAATGCCCCCATTCCCCAGCCCGACCACACCTTGCGGGCTGTGCGCGCCGCCCTGCGCCTGCGGGGGCGCATTCGCCGGCTTTCGGAAAGCCTACCGCCCGACATGAGGCTGCACTTCGGCGTGGGCATTCACGTCGGGGAAGCCGTGTTGGGGCTCATTGGAACGGAAAAACGGCTGGAATACACCGCCATTGGCGATAGCGTGAACACGGCCAAGCGCATTCAGGAAAACGCCGCCCCCGACCAGATTTTGCTCAGCGAACCGGCTTATCGCGCCGTTGCCGGGCGGGTGCTGGCGCGGCGGGTTCGTCCGCTTCGGGCCAAGGGCAAAAGCCGACCGCTGGAAGTGTATGAATTATCAGGCTTGAGGGGGAGGCGGGGAAGATAGCCCCTCGCCGGGAAGCGGGGGGCTATCAGGCGCTCACTAAGGTGCCCACCGGCTCACCATAAAGGGCGCGGCGCAGGGCGCTTTCATCCCACAAATTGAGCACTAAGATCGGCATTTCGTTGTCCATGCAGAGGGAAAGCGCCGTCGCGTCCATCACTTGCAGGCGGCGGTTGAGGGCTTCGATGTAAGAAAGGCGGTCGAAGCGGCGGGCGTCGGGGTGAGTTTTCGGGTCGGCGTCATACACGCCATCGACCTTGGTGGCTTTGATGAGCACGTCGGCGCCGATTTCCATCGCGCGCAAAGCCGCCGCGGTGTCGGTGGAAAAGTAGGGGTTGCCAGTGCCGCCGCCCAGGATGACCACGCGTCCCTTTTCCAGATGCCGGATGGCGCGGCGGCGGATGTAAGGCTCGGCCACCGAGCGCATTTCGATCGCGCTTTGCACCCGTGTGGGAATGCCAGCGCGCTCAATGGCGTCCATCAGAGCCAGGGCGTTCATCATGGTGGCCAACATGCCCATGTAATCGGCAGTGGCGCGATCCATGCCGCGTTGCAACCCTTCAGCGCCGCGCCACAGGTTGCCCGCGCCAATGACCACCGCGACCTGCACCCCTAAGCGGTGCACTTCGCCAATGCGCTCGGCCAGGACCTCGGCAGCCTTCGGGTCGACACCGCGCCCCCCGTCGCGCGGCGCTAAGGCTTCTCCGCTGAGTTTGAGCAGAATGCGGTTATAGTGCAATGTGGGCATCGTGCCTTCCTTTCCTTTCATTGCCTGCGGTTCAAAAAAAGCCAACCCGTCGGGTTGGCTTGATGGGGGCAGTTATTCGGCGGCTTCTTCCGCGTCCTGTTCGCTAAATTCGCCAAGTTCCCACCGGACGAACCGCCGCACCACGATGTTTTCGCCGATGGCGGCGATGTTTTGATTGATGAGGTCGGCAATGGTGATTTTGTCGTCGCGGATGTAGGCCTGATTGAGCAGGCACACCTCGTCCTTGAATTTCTTCAGGCGGCCTTCCACAATGCGGTCGACGATTTTTTCGGGCTTGCCTTCCCGCAGGGCCTGTTCGCGGGCAATGCCGCGTTCGTGCTCCAGCACCTCTTCGGGAATGTCTTTCTCAGAGATGTAGCGCGGCGACATGGCAGCGATTTGCAGGGCGATTTCGTGCGCCAGTTTGCGGAAGGCATCGGAGCGGGCGACGAAGTCGGTTTCGCAGTTTACCTCGACCATCACGCCCACGCGGCCGCCGCCGTGGGAATAGAGTTCGATGATGCCTTCAGAAGCGGTGCGGCTGGCCCGCTTGGCGGCTTTGGCCAGACCTTTCTTGCGAAGGATTTCCACCGCTTTGTCGAAGTCGCCGTTGGCTTCCACCAACGCGTTTTTGCAATCCATGATGCCGGCGCCGGTGGCGGCGCGCAGTTCTTTGACCTGTTCCATCGTTACAGCCATCGTTCGTTCTCCTTCGAGTAGCATGGCACGCTGGCATGGGGGAAGCCATGCCAGCGTGGTGAGGGTTAGAGTGTCAGAGGAAGCGCGTTATGCTTCAGAGGCTTCGTCTGCGGCAGCCTCCGCAGGAGCGGTCGTTTCGGCCTCTGCTTCAGCGGTTTCCTCAGCAGCCGGCACTTCGTCTTCGCTCAGTGCAGGCGCTTCGGCTTCGGCAGGCTGCTCGGCTTCGGCCATCTGCTGGATTTTTTCCAGGGTGGAAGCGCCCAGTAGTTCGTCTTCAGCCAGTTCGGGCTGGGCTTCGGCTTCAGCCTGAGGGGCAGCCTGTGCAGCAGCCTGGGCCGCGGCTTCTTCTGCTTCGGCTTGCTCTTTCTCGCGGATGGCTTTGCCTTCCAGCACGGCATCGGCAATTTTGCCGACGATCAGTTTGATGGCGCGGATGGCGTCATCGTTGGAGGGGATGACGTAGTCCACACTGCTGGGGTCACAGTTGGAATCGACCACGGCCACCACAGGAATGCCCAGGCGGTTGGCCTCTTTGATGGCGGTCTCTTCCCGGCAGACGTCGACCACGAAAACCAGGTTGGGCAGGCCTTTCATGGTGCGCAGGCCGCCGACCCGCTGGCGCAGGCGTTCGATCTGGCGGTTGAGGCGCAGCGCCTCTTTTTTAGGCAGGCGGTCGAATTCACCCGCGTCGCGGCGGCGTTCCAGGCTTTCCAGGTAACGCACGCGCTGGCCAATGGTGCGCCAGTTGGTCAGGGTGCCGCCCAGCCAGCGATAGTTGACGTAGGGCATGCCGCAGCGGGTGGCTTCCTCGGCGATGGTTTCCTGCGCCTGGCGCTTGGTGCCGACGAAGAGCACGGTGCCGCCGTTGGCGACCGTTTTGCGCACCAGGTCGTAGGCCTGGCGCAGCGATTTTTGGGTGATTTGCAGGTTGAGGATGTGAATGCCGTTGCGCTCGGTGAAGACATACGGGCGCATTTTGGGGTGCAGTTTGCGGGTACGGTGCCCGAAATGCACACCACATTCCAACATGGTTTTCATTGAAACCAGAGCCATAAAACCTCCTTGAGCGTTTTGCCTCCGCCTCCGTCGTCCTCGCACGGCACCGGGGCAGCGGCCCTCTGCCCCGGCACGCCCCGGCAAGTCGGGAGGCGTGCGGAATTGGCTCCCGCCGATGCGGGAGCGGGGAGAGTATATCACGCGCGCCGCCAATTCGTCTATGATTTTCCGCGCGC
>CAYYRG010000093.1:0-6348 GCA_964474015.1 uncultured Anaerolineaceae bacterium
TTGACCTTGCCGTTGTGGCTTGACAAACGGCCTGAAAGGGGGTATAAATAGAACGCTTGTTCTTGCTATTTCTCGGGTCTTTACAGCGCACCGGATGACGCCACCACACGAGGGCGTGCCGCACGGGCTTTCCCTCGTGTAGCGCCGTTGCAGGGCCATGAGCCCTTTGCAAGGGCGTGTTTTTTCTTGCCCGTGGTTTTACGCCCCTGGCAGCACCTGCCAAGGGGTGGGTGTTCGAGGACGGAAGGAGAGCATAAGATGAACCCGTCGGAAAGCCTTTCCATGGCACGACATTTATGGGGGGGGAACCCCGCCGTTTCGCGGCCTGCCACCGCGGTGCAACCCCGCCGGGCTGCACGTCGCCCGACGGTGCGTGCAGTGTTGCGGGAGTGGGGCCCCTGGATTTGCTGCATGGCATTGATGGGCGTGTGTGACGATGGCATTCCCCTTGCCATGCGGCTGCACGACCCCAAGCGGGCAGCACATTATCTTTTCTACGGCCAGGACCCGATGGTGCTTGCCACGCTGGCAGAGCCCATTCTTTACAGTATGACGGTGCAGGAATGGGGGCCGGAGCACTGGCAGTTTCTCATCCTTTCCGAGCAAAGCACCGAATGGCAGGTGGAAAGCAGCAAGTATTGCAAAGGCGTCATTTCCCCCCACGAACGCGATGGCAGTGAGGTCATCCCATCGTTTGCCGGGCTGATGGAGCAGCGCAGTTTTGGGCGGCATCGGGGGCCGCAGTATGTGGTCGTGTTGCACGACCTGGGGCGTTACTGGAAGTACCTGACGGAAGACGCCCGGTATGACCTGGTGCCTTTGCTGCAGCGCGGCCATGAATTTGGCATCCATGTGGTTGCTACCCTGCGCTACGAGCACTACAATGTGCTGCCTAAGGAAGTGAAAAAACTTTTCCGTCAAAAGGTGTATGGCTTTGCGGATGATGCACACCTGCCCAACACTGCCGCTTTTCGCGATATGACCAACATGCTTTACTACGACCTGCTGCCTTATCAGGCGTGGGTGCGTGCTGGTGGGGAGTGGATGCGTTACACTGCTCCCCGGCTGGGTTGAGGAGGTGGACCATGATGCGCGTGGGTATGCTGTGGCTGGACGATTCCCCCGGGCGTTCGCTGGAAGAGAAGGTGCGCCGCGCCGCGGCTTATTACCGCCAGAAGTACGGTCAGCAGCCCAACCTTTGTTACGTCCACCCGGCCATGCTGCCCCAGGGGGCGCGAGAGGTGGATGGCGTGGCGGTGCGCCCTCTCAAGGATATTTTGCCGCATCATCTCTGGTTGGGAGTGGCTGAAGAAGGGCAGGAAACCCCGCAACCTGCCTCGGCGGTTGCCGTGGCCTGATGGGCCGCGGGCGGCTCTTTATGGCCCTCCCAGGGAAGCAATGAGCACGTCCAGCGCGGTGGGCAGGTCGGTTTGCCCGGTTTTCCATGCCCGGTCGGTGTCGAGCAGGGCGGCATAGATGGCTTCCAGGCTTTCCATTCGGAAGCGGCGCGCCTGGGGCAGGAGTTTTTTGGCGACGAAGGGGTGAATTTTCAACCGTTTTGCCAGGGCCTGCGGTGCGGTGACGCCCTGGTTCAGGGCTGCACGTGCCAGCAACAGCAAGCGGAATTGTCGGACGACCATTCCCCAGATGCGGATGGGCTCTTCTTGTTGTAATAACTGGTGCAGAAGCCGCAAGGCCCGCGCTTTGCGGCCTAAGGCGATGGCATCGACCATTTCGAAAATGTTAGGGTGTTCCGGTGCGGGGGTTAGTTCTGCCACATCTTCTGGCTCAACAGGGCGGGCGTAGTTGACGAAGGCCAGCAGTTTGTGGATCTCTTGCCGGGCGGCTGCGGCATCGTTGCCGACGCGCCGTGCCAGTTCGGCGGCGCCTGCAGGGGTGAATTGCCCGCCCACTTCGGCTGCCTGCTTGATGATCCAGCGGGTCAGGTTGTCGGGCAGGGCATAGCGGCGCTGGTAAGCGGCCTCGGGGTGTTCGTCAGCCCAGCGGCGCAGCCAGTGTTTGGGGGGCAGGGTCGTGGTGATTTCCAGCACTAAGGCGGTGGAAGGCGGGACACGTTCCAGCAAGGTCAGGAAGGCTTTGCGCCCCTGGGGGCTTTTGAGCGGTGGCGCGGCCAGCGGCTGCACCACATGCACCAGCCGCCGCCGGGCGAAAAAGGGAATGGTCAACGCAGCGTCGTGCAGGGCCGGAAGGTCAAGGCTTTCCCCCTTGAGACGGATGTAGTCCAGCGCGGCGGGGTCGTCGGCGCCCAGCCCGGCGCGCAGCCTCGCCAGGGCAGCCTGGCGGGCCTGTTCGTCTTCCCCGTGCAGAATGTAGATGCGGGGCTTGCTGGACGCGCTCATGGCTCATCCGCGGGTCAGCACCCGATGGGCGGTGAAGCGCCCTTGCCGGGTGGGGATGATTTCGGCGATTTCCAGCGCGCCGGGGTCGCCATCGGTGGTTACTTTTTCTTGCAGCAGGTAGCCCAGGGGCTGGGAAAACATCAAGGCCACGGTGCCTAACATGATGGCCAGAGGCAGGCGGTCGGCTTTGTCGCGCCAGCGTTTGCCGACGCCCAGCATCGCCAATGCCCCGGCCAGGGCGGCCAGGCCGCCTGAAACCAGGTAGTTGGTGCCGCAGCCAGGGTGAATGGCCAGCCGCCGTTCACCGCCGCGCAGGCGTTCCAGCGCCTCTTGCACGGCGCTTTCGACGGCGGTTGTGGGCACGTTGCCAATCAGCCAAAACCCTTCGGGGTCGGAGTGCCCCGCTAAAAAAGTGTTGGGGTGGCGGCGGGAAAGCAGGTGGATGGTGGCGTGTTCCAGCCCGTGGTTGCGACGGACGCGAGAGATGAGTTCGTGGAAGGCGGGCATGGGGAACCTCCGAAGGAAGCGGGTTACCAGGGGATGTCGGGGGGGCAGGTGCGCACTTGCGATTGTTGTCCGACCCGCTTGTACATGGTGACCCCGGTGAAAGGCACGCCCAGGATGCCGTCGTGGATGGCCCAGGAGCGCAAACGGATGCTGTGGGCGGCTTCGGGGCGGCGGAAGGGGGTGCTGCCATCGAGGCGGGGCAGCAGGTCGCCGCCGGGGGCGAAGCCGCGGGCGATGCGTTCCATGAAGGCGCGCCCTTTTTGATAGCCAAAGCCGTAGCGTTCGAAGAGCACGGCGTTGTGGTAGTAAAGCGGCTCGGCAAAATAAATGCGCTGCCCCATGCTCCAGGCAAAAGCCTCAAAGGTGGCGATGGCGTCGGGCAGCATGCGCAGGCCGCGGCGAATTTGCCCTGGGGCCAACCCGGCTTCCATCGCGGCCTGTTCGGCTTCCAGGTTGCGTGCCAGAATGCCAAAGCGGGTCGGTGTGCCGTCGGGCAGGCGGTCGACGTTGAAACGCGGCGCGTCGGGGTCGTTGAGAATGTAAAGCAAAATGTGCAGATGCCCGCTGAGGGAGTCGCCAAGGTGGGCATAAAGCACCGGGTCGGGAAAGCCGTGCCGGTGATAGACAGCCAGTTCAACCGTGGAAGCCCCGGCCGGCGCGCGCAAGGTGAATAGGGGGCGCCCTTCGGCATCCACCAGGTAGGGGCTGAGCCCAAAGCGCTCGAGCAGGGCCGGCGGCACCGCGCGCAGGTAAATCGCCCGCTTTTCGGCTTCCGGCAGGCGGTTGATAGCCCCAATGGACGAGGGGACGCGCTCAGGCTCAGTAGCGGCGGAGTTCGCGTTGGATTTCACGCTCCATCTCGCGGCGGGCGATTTCAGCCCGCTTGTCGTACTTTTTCTTGCCGCGGGCCACAGCAATTTCGACTTTGGCTTTGCCGTCTTTCAAATACATCCGCAGCGGCACGATGGTCACGCCTTTCTGCCGCACTTTGTTCCACAAGCGCAAGATCTCTTGTTTGTGGAGCAGCAGTTTGCGCGGCCGGCGCGGCTCATGGTTGAAGTGGCTGGCCGATTCATAGGGCGCGATGTGTGCGTCGATCAACCACGCTTCCAGGTTGTCGTCGATGCGCACGTAAGCCTCTTTCAGGCTGACGCGCCCGGCGCGTACCGATTTGATTTCGCTACCCCGCAGCACGATGCCGGCTTCATAGGTCTCGTCGATGAAGTAATCGTGCAGGGCTTTGCGATTGGTGGAAACCACGCGGATGCTCATGCGGTTATTCTATCACGCCTTGCGGAAAGGGATGGGCGAGAAGCCCCTGTGCGGAAGGCAGCAGGTCGTCGGGCAACGAAAAAACCGGCGCAAAGGCTGCGCCGGTTCACCGAAAGCATTTGGGAAAGAAAGGGTCAATGCGCCCCGCCCGTAGGCGCGTGGCGGCGAGGGGCTGTGGAGGTCTGGGGCGTTTCATCGTCAGGCACGGCTTTCGCGGTTGTCGGTGGTTGGGTGCGCCGGGCTTCGCGGCGTGCTTTGCGTTTGGCCAGCCACACTCGCAAGCCCACAACCCGCTCTTCCCCGGCCAGCAGCCGTTTGATGTTGGGCCGCAGGGAATACACCAGCAGCACCTCGGCCAGCAGGCCATAGGCCACGTAGACCCACGGCCCCAGCCCGTGCGCTGCTCGCCAGGCGAACACGGCGGCGGCAATCAGGGGCATGCTCATCGTGGCGACGGAGGCGTAGCCCACACCCAGCAAGATGACCGCCCCCACGGGAATCTGAATCAGCGCGACCGGCCACCACAGGCCAATTGCCCCGCCCACGCTGGGGGCTCCCCCGGCTCCGCCTTTCAGCACAGGTTTGCCTTTTTCGTTGTGCTCGACCATCACCAGCGAATAGTTGTGCCCTACGATCATCGCCAACGGTGCGGCCACATGCACCCAGGGCAGCGTGGGGAAGATCTCCCGCGCCAGCCACACGGCCACCACGCCTTTCAAAATGTCCATGACCACGGTGGCAATCCCCACCCACACGCCGGCGGCGCGCATGGCGTTGGTCGTACCGGTGCGCCCGCTCTGGATTTGCCGCACGTCGCGCCCGGTTTTTATTTTCACGAAAATATAGCCAAACGGAATGGCGCCGATAAAATAGGCCACGGCCAGCACCATCACGATTTTCAGCCAAAGCATAGGGGTAACCTCCTGCCGTGAAGTCGTTACGCATTCATTCTAACACTTTTTGGGGGCTGGGGTTGCTCATGCGAGGCGCAGGGGCACTTCGCGTGCACCGTCGTTCCCCAGCAGGAAGGCGCGGGCCAGCCAGGTTTCCCCGACCGGCGCCCAGATGAGGTAGGGCACGGTGTAAGTGGCTTCCCGCAGGTCGGTGGCAGAGGGCCTGGGTGGCCCCTGAGGGTGGCTGTGGTAGATGGCCAGCAGCGTCAGCCCGGCGGCTTCCATCGCAAAAAAAGCCCGCACTTGCGCGCGGGGATCCATGCGGTAGCGGGTGGGGCTGTGCAGCGCGTTGGGGATGGGGTAAACGGCAACGCTCACGCCGTCGCGTCCGGCGACCAGTCCGCAGGCTTCCAGCGGCGCTTCGGCAGCCACGTGTCGCTGCATGGCGAGGTAGTGGGTGTAGCGGAGCAACATCTTACCATGCCAGGGGAAGCAGCAAAAGCAGCAGCGCCAAGACCACCAAGGGCTCGACCACGGCTTGTGAGGGGGGCTCTTCTTCCAACAGGTTGCCAATGTAAACCGTGGCCGCGTAGGTGGCGGCCGTGAGCATGAGGCCATACGCCGCGGCGGGAATGGGCAGGTAGTGAACCGCAGCCGCCAGCTGGGTGGCGATGGCGAGGATGAAAATGGCTTCCACAGGCTTCCACAGGCCGTGAAGTTGCAGGTTGAAGGCCCGCAGGGCGACGGTGCCTGCGGCCAGCCCCAACATGGGAGCGGCGAAGAACAGCCGTAGCCCCGAAGCGCGCACGGCCACTGCCAGCATGAAGAACAGCAGGAAGCCCAGGGCCGTCAGCCCGGTGGCAGCCAGCGGGTAGCGCAGGTCTTCGCCGTCGACGACGATGTATTCGGCCAGCATCACGAGAAACCACAGCGCGATGCCTCCGAAGAGGGCGCTCCACCATGCCACTCCTCCTGGCAGATGCTGGAGCAGCACTTCCAGCACCCAGGCCGTGAGCGCTGGCAGCAGCCAGTGAGGCAGGGTAGAGCGGTTGGCCAGCGCGGGATGGTCGCCTAAAATCCAGTCGACGCCGGCAATGGTGAGGGCCGCGATGAGCAAGGCCATCACCCCCGGCATGCCAATGCGCAACGGCAGGACGAACCCTGGCAGGCGCAGCGTCGTTTGCCAGGCTGGCAGATGCACGAAATGCCCGCTGAGCATGGCGATGGCCATGGCAGCGGTGGCAACGCTGAGCTTATCCCTATCGGGGAAATGGGCAGGGGAGGTTATGGTCATGGTGGGGGAGGTGTTGTCACCT
>CAYYRG010000094.1:0-6332 GCA_964474015.1 uncultured Anaerolineaceae bacterium
AACCCACGTCCTGAGCGGAGGGCGGAGCGCAGCGACGCCCGCAGTCGAAGGACAGGAAAACAGCGAGGGTGCCTTCCGCTGGATTGTAGGCGCGGACACCGCGGTGGTGGACGGCAGCGACATTTTGGGCAAGCCCGCGGATGCCGCCGAGGCTGCTGCCATGCTCCGCCGCCTGCGAGGGCGCAGCCACACCGTGATGACCGGCGTGGCCGTGCTGGATACGGCCACCGGGCGCCTGGAAACCGCCGTCGAGCGCACCACCGTGGTGATGCGCGCTTACAGCGACGCCGAAATCGCCGCTTACGTCGCCAGCGGCGACCCGATGGACAAGGCCGGGGCTTACGCCATCCAAAACCAGGCGTTTGCGCCCGTGGCGCGCATCGAGGGCTGCTACGCCAACGTCGTCGGCCTGCCGCTGTGCACTCTGGCCTGCCTGCTGCGCGCGTTAGGGGCTTCCCCCGCGGAAGACACCCCGGCGCGCTGCACCGCGGCTTTGGGGTACAATTGTGAGGGTACGTTCCCCGCCTGCGACCTGCTCAACGGCCCAGGCGGCTGAAACCCGCACCAATCGCCCTCCCGCCGCTGGAGTGCCTATGTCCCGCTTCCGGTTCGTTTCTGCGCTTTCGCTTTTTCTGCTCACCGCAGTATTGCTGGCGGCCTGCACACCGCCGGGCACCGGCACGCCTTCAGGCCCGACAGCGTTGCCTTCCCCTTTCATCGCCACCACCCACGTACCCGACCCCCAGGTCGTCGCTGAAGCCTACCTGCGTGCCTGGCAACAAAACGACTACCCCAGCATGTATGCTCTGCTGACTTCCGTCAGCAAAGACGCCATCAGCAAAGACAAATTCATCGCCTATTACAAAGACATTGCAGAAAACGCCGCACTGCAAAGCGTCGATTTCCGCATTCGTTCTTCGCTGCTGGCACCCCGCAGCGCCCAGGTGGCCTACACCGTCACCCTGCACAGCGCCGTGGTAGGCGACATCACGCGCGACACCGTCATGCACCTCAGCCTCGAAAAGGGCATCTGGCGCGTGCAGTGGGACGAGGCGCTCATCCTTCCCGAACTGCACGGCGGCAAGCGTCTGGCGCTGGACCTGCAAGTGCCGGCGCGCGGCGAAATTTTCGACCGCGACGACAGGGTCATCGCCACCCAAACCGAGGCCATGTCCATCGGCTTGATGGCCGGGCAGGTAGACCCGGAACAGGAAGACAGCCTCTTCAGCCTGCTCTGGCGCGTCACGGGCATTCCGCCCGCTTACCTGCGCTCGGCTTACGAATCGCCACCGCCGGGCGGCTATGTGCCCATCGCCGAAGTTTCCGCCGACGTGGCCGACAAATACTACCAGCAACTGGTGGAGTATTCGGGCATCGTGCTGCGCCGCTACACCGGGCGCTGGTACTACGGCGGCGGGGTTTCCCCTCACGGCGTGGGCTACATCAGCGCCCTTCAGCCCAACGAACTGGACAAATACCGCCGCAAGGGCTATCGCGTCGACCAGAAAATCGGGCGCATGGGGCTGGAACGCTGGGGCGAGCCTTACCTGGCAGGCAAAAACGGCGGCACGCTCTACGTGGTGGACGACAAAGGCAACATCATTCAGGCCTTGGGCAAAGCCCCGCCGCGCCCCGCCGACACCCTTTACACCACCATCGACCGCGACCTGCAACTGCAAGCCCAGCAAGCCATGAAGGGCTTCGTGGGGGCCATCGTGGTGCTGGAACGCGACACCGGGCGGGTGCTGGCGCTGGTCTCTTCACCAGGGTTCGACCCCAACGCTTTCGAGGCCGCCAATTTCAACAGCGGCGCGCTGCTGCAACAGCTCAACAACCCCGGCAAGCCCCTGCTCGACCGTGCCACGCACGGCCTTTACCCCCCCGGCTCGATTTTCAAAATCATCACCATGGCCGCCGCGCTGGAAAGCGGCCGCTTTCAGGAAGACACCATCTACGACTGCGGCTATGAGTTCAAAGAAATTCCCGGCCTGACCCTCTACGACTGGACCTACGAACACGGCTTCCACCCCAGCGGGCGGCTCAACCTGCCCGAAGGGCTGATGCGTTCCTGCAACCCTTACTTCTGGCACATCGGGTTGGACCTCTACAAACACTACAAGCCCAATGCCGTGGCGCAAATGGCCCGCGGCTTCGGGCTGGGAAGCCCCACCGGCATCGAAATCGGCGACGAAGCCGGACAAATTCTCGACCCCACCAACGAGCGGGAAGCCGTGCAACAGGCCATCGGACAGGGCACCACCCTGGTCACCCCCCTGCAAGTGGCCGACTACGTTGCCGCGGTGGGCAACGGCGGCACGCTCTATGTGCCCCAACTGGTGGAAAAAATCGTCGCCCCCGACGGCCAGGTCATCAAACAATTCAAACCCAAAGTGCGCGGCCACCTGCCCGTCAGCCCGGAAAACCTGGCCATCATCCGCAAAGGGATGCGCATGGTGGTCGCCAACCCACGCGGCACAGCCTATTGGCGCTTTCTCAATTTCGGCATTCCGCTGTACGGCAAAACAGGCACCGCCAGCACGGCGGCAGGCAAACCCCACGCCTGGTTCGTAGCCTACACCGACGCCCAGCGGGAAGACAAGCCCGACATTGCCGTGGCCGTCGTAGTGGAATACGGCGGCGAGGGCTCGGAAGTCGCCGCGCCCATCTTACGGCGCGTGGTGGAAATCTACTTCTACGGCAAGCCGCGGGCGCTCTACCCGTGGGAAGCGCAAATTGGCGTGACCCGCACCCCGACCCCTGAAACCACAGCCACACCGACTCCCACCGCAACCCCCAAACCCTGACATGCCTGACGACAAAGCCCTCCCCAACACCCTACCCCGCGGGCTGGTCATCCGCTCGCAATCGGGCTTCTACACCGTGCACACCGACGACGGCGAAGAGATCACCTGCCGCCTGCGGGGGCGGCTCAAACGCGGCCCCAAACGCGGCGACCTGGTGGCCGTAGGCGATTGGGTACGCTTCCGCCGCCTGCCCGACGGCACCGGCCTCATCGAAGCCGTGGAACCCCGCGTGCGCAAACTTTCGCGCCTGGCCCCTACCCCGCGCGGCGAATACGAACAAATCATCATCGCCAACCCCGACCAGGCCGTGTTCGTCTTTGCCTGCGCCCAGCCCGAACCCCGCCTGCGGATGCTCGACCGCTTCCTCGTTATCAGCGAAAAACAGGAAATCCCTGCTCTGATCGTCGCCAACAAAGCCGACCTGGTGGGCCTGGAACAGGCCAAAGCCCTCTTTGGCCATTACGAAACCATCGGCTACCCGGTGCTCTACACCTCGGCGGCCACCGGCCTGGGCGTGGATGCGTTGCGCGAACACCTGCAAGGCAAGATCTCGGTGTTTGCCGGACCGTCAGGGGTGGGCAAATCCAGCCTGCTGAATGCAGTCCAACCCGGCCTGGGGCTATCTGTGCGGGAAATCAGCAAAGCCACCGGCAAGGGACGCCACACCACCGTGGTGCGGCAGATGTTCCCGCTGGAAGGCGGCGGCTGGGTAGCCGACACGCCCGGCCTGAAAGCGCTTTCCCTCTGGGATATTGAGCCCGAAGAACTGGATGGCTACTTTCCCGAATTCCGCGACCTGGTGCATCTGTGCCAGTTCAGCGACTGCACCCACACCCACGAACCCGGCTGCGCCATCCGGCAGGCCGTTGCGGAAGGCCGCATTCACCCGGAACGCTACGCTTCTTACGTGCGCATGCGGCTGGGCGAAGAAGGCTATCAGCGCGGCGACCTCATCGACTTGTAACCTCCTCCGGGCGTGGGGGCCACCGCGCCCACGGTCGGCGGCATCGCCCGGCTGCCGGCCTTTCTGGTGCTTTCATCATGGCCGATTACCTTTTCCTCGGCGCACTCACCCGCGACTTCATCCTGCCGCCGCGCGGCAAGCCCCTGCTGGATGTTCCCGGCGGCGTGCTCTATGCCGCGGCAGGCGCTGCGTTGTGGGGCGGCGAGGTCGGGCTGGTCGCACGGGTGGGGGAAGATTTCCCTCGCGCCTGGCTCGAAACGCTGCAGCAGCGGGGCTGGGATATTCAAGGGGTCAAAATCCTGCCCCAGCCAGTGGACACCCGCCGGGTGTTGATTTATCATCCTGACGGCAGCCTCAGCGCCGAGCAACCTGCCACCGCGTTCGCCCGTCGGGGCGTCGCCTTCCCGCGCCAGTTGTTGAACTACGCCCCCCACCCCCTGCGCCGCGCCGACCTGGAAAAGCCCACCCCTACCACCCTTCGCCTCGCTGACCTGCCCCCCGGCTTTGCCGAAGCGCGGGCAGCCCACTTTTGCCCCCACGACTTCCTCACGCACCACCTGCTGCCCGCCACCCTGCGCGCCGCGGGGGTGGCGCTGACCACCCTTTCTCCCCACCCCGCATACATGACCCCTCTGTTCACCCAACGCATCCCGCCCCTGGTGCATGGGCTCACGGCGCTGCTCACCTCTGAAGCCGTCCTCACGGCGCTGTTCCGCGAACAGCAAAACGACTTGTGGGAAATGGCCGCCGCCATCGGACGCTGGCAGGTCGACTTCGTCGTCATCCGCCGTCCTGGCGGCGAAACATGGCTATTCGAAAGCCGCACTCACCGACGCTGGATCATCCCCGGCTACCCCTCCGAAATTGCCGACCCCACCGGCGCCGACGACGCCTTTGCCGGTGCTTTCCTGGTGGCCTATCGGGAAACCTTAGATGCCGTCCAGGCAGCCGTGCGCGGCGCGGCCACCGCCACCCTCGCCGCCGAAACCCGCGGGGCCTTTGCCCTTGCCGATACGCTCCCTGCCCTGCTCCACGCACGCGCCGAGGCGCTGGCGCGCGACGTCCGCCAGGTGTGATCATGCCCAACCTTCTCGAGCGTTTACTCGACCTTGCCGTCGCCATCCAGCAAATTCCCGCCCCCACGGGGCAGGAAGCCGCCCGTGCAGCCTTCGTGAAACAACTTTTTGCCGCCGAGGGGTTGGCCGTGGAAACCGACGCGGTGGGGAATGTTTACGCCCGTCTGCCAGGGGGCGCGCCCACAGCACGCCCCGTGGTGGTCTCTGCCCACCTGGATACCGTCTTCCCCGCCAACACCCCCCTCAGCGTACAGCGTTCCGCCCACCGCATCGCCGGGCCCGGCATTGGCGACAACAGCGTGGCCGTAGCCGCCCTGCTGGGGCTGGTATGGGTGCTGCGCGCCGAAAACCGCCGCCTGCCCACCGACCTCTGGCTGGTTGCCAACGTGGGGGAAGAAGGGCTGGGCAACCTCAAGGGCATGAAAAGCATCGTGGCACGCTTCGGCGCACGACCTCGCGCCTACATCGTGCTGGAAGGGCTGGGGCTGGGCTGGGTCTATCCGCGCGCTCTGGGCGTGCGGCGTTACGCCCTCACCGTGCGCACGCCAGGGGGACACGCCTGGGCCAACGCGGGGGCGCCGTCTGCCGTCCACATTCTGGCAGCACTCATCACCCGCCTGGAAGCCCAACCGCGCCCGCGGGAAGCCTCGTTCAACGTCGGCACTTTCCACGGTGGGGTCTCCATCAACACCATCGCCCCGGAAGCCCGCGCCGAAATCGACCTGCGGGCTGTCCACCCCGCCGACCTGGAAGCCCTGGCCCAGAGGGTGGAAGCCGAGGCGCATCGGGCGCGCCGCCCAGGGGTCGAAGTGGCGTGCGAACGCATCGGCGACCGGCCAACGGGGAGCATTCCCACCGACCATCCCCTGGTGCAAGCGGCGCTCATGGCTTTGCGCCGTCGCGGTTTGAGCGGACGCACGGCTGTGGCCTCGACCGACGCCAACATTCCCCTCAGCCGCGGTTACCCCGCCATCTGCCTGGGGTTGACGACGGGCGGCGGGGCTCACACCCTGCAGGAATTCATCCATACCCGCCCCCTGGAAACCGGCCTCGCCGTGCTCGCCGAAACCGTGACGGCAGCCACTCGCCTGTAACCGCGGGTCGGCACCCGCAGAGCGCCGAGGTCGCCAAGAGGGAATGCCAAGAGGCCAAGGGGAACTTTCGTAGGGGCAAGGCGGCGCCTTGACCCTACACCAGTCGCCGCACTCCCAAAAGGCGCGGCACCGCCGCGCCCCTACGCTAAAATCTGCGTCATCTGTGCAGTCTGTGATTTCACGCCCTCACCCCCACCCCTCTCCCGCTGGGAGAGGGGGAAGCCGCCGCACGCCAAAAAACGCGCCCGAGGTAACGAAGCAACGAAGTAACGAGGCAACAACACAACCAACCCCAATTTGAGAGTTTTTGAAAGCCCCGTGGCCGTATCATGCTTCGGCTGCGGGGCTTTCCCGCGCCCCGACTACCACGACTTCCACGACTTTCACAACTCCT
>CAYYRG010000095.1:0-6299 GCA_964474015.1 uncultured Anaerolineaceae bacterium
ACCACCTGACTACCTGACTACCCGACCGCCGGCCTGCCCAACCTGCAGCACGCCGGCCTGCTCTTTTTCCATCAACGAATGCACAATCACCAACTTCTGCCAGATCTTGCGGGAAAGGTTGGTGGTCAGACTTTCGATTTCATCCACTGCCCCCAAAGCCACCGGGTCGTCGAATTCCTGCAGATAAAGTGCGGCAATCTTCCCAATCAGCGAAAGCATTTCGCTGCAATAATCCAGATAGCGCGAAAGTTCAAAGAGGGTCAAATCCTCCACCGGCGAAGAAGCCGTCGAGGCCCCGCGTTTCAGCACACGCTCCGGGTCTTTGGTCAGCTGGTGCATATCAATGACATGCGCCAAGGAACGCAATTCGTGCAACGCCTCGAGGGCACGGCGGCGCTTGAGGCGGGCTTCCACGGTAAAGAAGAAAAACAACGCCGCGCCGATCAAAATGACATCATTAATCGCCGCCTCTAAGGTTTGCAGAAAATCGGCCAGGCCCAAACTTTGCAACTGCCGGACATCGAGGTGAATGATCAACAGTAAACGCGCCATAATCAGCAAAAGCAGCCCCACCACCAACACAATCACGAGGCGAATTGCCCAATGGGGGCGCGCAATCCACTCGGCGCGCTGGCGCGTTTCTTCGGCGGCCTTCTGCAGATCGGCACATACCCGATTGAGCCCCCGCTGCGGAAACCGCTCTTTGATGCGGCGGCACAACACTGTGGCCGTTGCGACAATCTTGTCAGCATCCAAATTGTGGTAACGGCGTCTTTCCCGCTCCATAGCGTTCATAGCGGCCTGCCAAGCAATGGTTGCTCCATTTTCTCAACGCCCTGACGGCTTTTGAAAATTATATCCCATGAGAAACAAATGAGGGTCGGGAAAGCACCCTTGCTTAGCGGTATAATAAACCCATCTCACCTTGCGAGGTTCCCTATGTCTCTCTCCCAGGCATTGCAATACCTTCAGGAAAACCACAGCCGCTTCCTCGCCGAACTGGAAGCCTTCCTTCGCATTCCCTCGATTTCCACCACGACCGAACATCAGGAAGACATCGCCCGCGCGGCCAACTGGGTAGCCGACAACCTGCGCGCCATTGGCGCGCAACAGGTGGCCGTTTACCCCACCGCCGGCCACCCGGTGGTGTACGGCGAACTGCCCGCCGCGCAGGAAAACGCCCCCACGGTGCTCATCTACGGCCATTACGACGTCCAGCCTGCCGAGCCGCTGGAATTGTGGGAAAGCCCCGCCTTCGAACCCGCCGTGCGCGGCGAGCGCCTTTACGCCCGCGGCGCCACCGACATGAAGGGGCAGGTGATGGCTTCCCTGAAAGCCGTAGAAGCCGCCGCGCAGGCCGGTTTGCCCGTCAACGTCAAATTCATCATCGAAGGCGAAGAGGAAATCGGCTCGCCCGACCTGGCCGCCTTCATCGCCGAGCACAAAGACCTGCTCACCGCCGACGTCTGCCTGAACCCCGATGCGGGCATGTTAGGCCCCGACTGGCCGACCATCACCTACGGCCTGCGCGGGCTGGCCTACTTCGAACTGCGGGTTTACGGCCCCGCCCACGACCTGCATTCCGGCATCTACGGCGGCGTGGTGCACAACCCCGCCCAGGCGCTGGCCGAACTCATCGCCGGGATGCACGACGAACACGGGCGCATCACCCTGCCCGGTTTTTACGACAAAGTGCGCCCCCTTACCGACGAAGAACGCCAGGCCCTGGCGCAACTGCCCTTCGACCCCACCGCCTTCTACCTGGAACAAACCGGCGTGCCGCAACTGTGGGGCGAACCCGAATACACGCCCGTGGAACGCACCGGCGCCCGCCCCACCCTGGAAATCAACGGCCTTTACAGCGGCTTCATCGGAAAAGGTGCCAAAACCGTAATCCCTTCCTACGCGATGGCCAAGATTTCCTGCCGCCTGGTGCCCGACCAGGACCCCGACGAGGTGGCCGAGCAACTCAAAGCCTACCTGCAAGCCCACGCGCCCGCCACCATCCGCTGGGAACTGGACGTCATGGCCGGCGGGCCGGCTTCCCTCACCGACATCCACACCCCCGCGGTGCAGGCGCTGGCCGCGGCGCTGGAAGACACCTGGGGGCGCAAACCTTTTTACCGACGAGAAGGCGGAAGCATTCCCGTCGTGGCGCAAATGGAAGAAATCTTAGGGCTGGAATCGGTGCTCACCGGCTTCGGCCTGCCTGACGGCAACCTGCACGCCCCCAACGAAAACCTGCACCTGCCCACATGGCAAAAAGGCATGGAGGCTCTGGTGCGGTTCTTCTACCAATTCGGTCAATCCGCTTGAAGGGAACGGAACGCCCGTGCCCTTCTTCACAGTTTCACAAGGAGTAAATCATGTCGAACTACCAGGAACCCGTCGAAGAACTGACCGCCGCGGCGCGCGACCTCCATCGCGCCATCAAATCGCTCAACGAAGAACTGGAAGCCGTCGACTGGTACAACCAGCGCGTGGACGCCTGCCAGGACCCCGAATTGAAGGCCATTCTGGCGCACAACCGCGACGAGGAAAAAGAACATGCCGCCATGCTGCTGGAATGGATTCGGCGGCAAGACCCCACCTTCGACAAGGAGTTGAAAGATTATCTCTTCACCGAAAAACCCATCGCCCACGACTAAACGGGCAAAACTGACCGCAGCCGCCCGGCGCGCCTTCCTGCTGCTGCCCCTCTTCGTGGCCGACACCGCTGCCGAAAACGAAATCCCTACCGCGGGCAAAAACCTGAAGATGCCCAACTACGGCGGCCAGGCCATCATCGAGGGCGTGATGATGCGCGGCAAGCGCGCTGTGGCCATGGCGATGCGCAAGCCCGACGGCGAGATCCACATCCACACCGAAGCCCTCAGCCGCATCTACCAGAGCCCGGTGATGAAAATCCCCTTCCTGCGGGGCATCATCGGGCTGTGGGATGCGTTAGTGCTGGGCACGCGCGCCCTCACCATCTCGGCCAACCTGCAGGTGGACGAAGAAGAGCAACTGGAAGGCTGGGGGCTGTACCTCACCTTAGGCTTCTCGCTGGTCGTGGGTGTGGCCATGTTTGCCTTGCTGCCTGCGGGCATCGGGCACCTGGGCGAACGCCTGCTCGGCCTGAACGCCTTTTGGGGCAACCTGGTGGAAGGGCTGGTGCGGCTCGTGCTGCTGGTCGGCTACGTCTGGGGCATCGGCTTCATGGCCGAAGTGCGCCGTCTATACCAGTACCACGGCGCGGAGCACAAAACCATCAACACCTTCGAAGCCGACGCGCCCCTGACGCCGGAAAGCGCCGCCCGCTACCCGCTGGAACACCCCCGCTGCGGCACCGCCTTCCTGCTGATTCTGGTGGTCGTCTCGGTCCTGGCTTACAGCCTGCTGGGTGAGCAAACCCTGTTCTGGCGGTTCGCCAGCCGGGTGCTGCTGCTGCCAGTGCTGGCAGGCATCGCCTACGAATACCTGCGCTGGACGGCAGACCACATGGGCAACCGCTTCGTGCGCGCCATCGTGCAGCCCAACCTGTGGCTGCAGCGGCTGACCACGCGAGAGCCCACCCGCGACATCCTGGAAGTCGGCCTGAAGGCATTCCAGGCCATGCGCGAGGCGGAAGAAGCAGACCTTGCAAACCACCATGCCGTGTCGTCGCTGCAACCTCTGTAAACGCAGTCATTCAAAAGAGCATCCAACACCGGGCATCCATCATGAGGTGAAAAGGTGAAAATTGCCATCGGTTGCGACCACGGCGGCTTCCCCTTGAAGCAAGCCGTCATCGAAGCCATCAAAGCCAGCGGGCACGAGGTGCTGGATTTCGGCACCAACAGCCCCAATTCCGTAGACTTCCCCGATTTTGCCAGGAAAGTGGGGCAAGCCGTGCAGCAAGGGAAGGCCGAGCGCGGCATCTTGATGTGCGGCTCTGGGGTAGGCATGAGCATAGCCGCCAACAAAATGCGCGGCATTTATGCCTCAGTGTGCCACGACACCTATTCAGCGCACCAGGGCGTGGAGCACGACGGCATGAATGTCTTGTGCATGGGCGGGCGCATCATTGGCAGCGAGCTGGCCAGGGAAATCGTCAACGCCTTCCTGCGGGCTCAACCGGGCGGTTCGGAACGCCACGCCCGCCGCCGTGAGAAAATGCAGGCGCTGGAACGCCAGTGCCAGAGCGAAGGAGGAAGCGCATGAAAGTCGCTGAATATCACCGCCAGGGGCTGCACCATTATGTCGATGCTCCCCCTGAAGGCTATCAACCCCTGGGCACAGAAGCCCGTCACGGCGTTCATCGGGTGGCTTTCTTTGCCCAGGTGGCCGATGGGCGGCTGGCCGACGTCCGCTTCACCAGTAGCAAACGCTGCCGCAAATTGCTGGCCCTCGCCGATGTAGCCGCCGAACGCTTGCGAGGCCAACCCGCCCAGGGATTCCATTTAGAGGCCGACGACTTGCTCGCCTTCTTCGCCGAAGAGCGCGACAAAGCCAAAATGGCCGAGCGGCTGCGCCTGATTTTCGCCGCCTTAGGGTTACCCCAATAGGGGTATAATACCCCTGCTGTTCCATCCCCCGCCCCCAAGGAGCACGCCATGGATCTCGGAATTGGCGAACTGCTTATCGTTTTGCTCATCGTGCTGCTGGTTTTCGGCGTTGGCCGCATCAGCAAAATTGCCCAGGAATTGGGGCGCAGCATCCGCGCCTTTCGTGAAGGGCTGGAAGGCGAAGTCCCCGACGACACCGAAGCCCCCCCTTCCAAACGAGAAGAATAACGCCCACTCAAAAAAGCCCGCCAGAAAGCGGGCTTTTTTGGTCGCTTGCGGCTGCAGGGCATTTACCCCAACAACCCCAGTTGTTGCAGGTCGGCCAGCACCTGCTGGCTGTGCCCCGCTGGCTTGACCCGCTTATAGACTTTCACGATTTTGCCTTCGGGGTCGATGATATAGGTCGTCCGCGCAACGCCAAAGTATTCCCGCCCAAAGTTCTTCTTTTTCTTCCACACATCGTATAGTTCGCACACTTTGTGCTCAGGGTCGGCCAAGAGGGTAAAAGGCAAATTGTGCCTGGTCTTGAAACGGATGTGCCGCTCCGGCGAATCGGGGCTGACGCCCAGCACCACCACACCCGCCTGCTGGAAAGCCGCGTAATCATCCCGAAACCCTTCGGCTTCCCGTGTGCAGCCGGGGGTGTTGTCTTTGGGGTAAAAATAAAGCACCACCACCTTGCCGCGATAATCGGAAAGGCGATGCGGCTGGCCGTTCTCGTCTTGCAACACGAAATCAGGGGCCTGTTGACCGGCTTCCAAAGGCATACCACCCTCCTCCTCTACAATACACCTGCCCGCTTCAAAGCGGCTTCCAGCGCCTCAACCGAAGCAGGCTTGACAATCAGATCCAGCGCGCCGGCGCGGCGCACCACCTCGCGGGTTTCCGGCTGGTCATCGGAAGTCACCACAATCACCGGCACGGCTTGCAAGGCAGGTTCACGCTTGAAAAAGCGCAACACCTCCACGCCGTTCACGCCGGGCATGTTCAAATCCAGCAACACCACATCAGGACGCCGCGCCGCCGCCGTTTCCAAAGCACTCAACGGGCTGTAAGCCGCCACGGCTTCCAGCCCCAACACTATTAACAAACTACACAGGGCATCTGCCGTCGCCCGGTTGTCATCTACGACCAAAGCCGTCTTCATCTTTTACTCCACTTCGGCAATCACGCGTCCCATACCATCCACATTATACCCCGGCAAACGCATCACCGCCTGCCGGAAGGCATCCTGGGCGAGCACATCCCACAGGGGCTGCAACAAATCGCTTTCGGCGTGCTCACGCGGCACGACCAGGTCGTAACGCTCCCAAAAGAGGGGCACGAAATCCAGCCCCAGGGCCTGAGCCGCCGCGGGAATGCCCAGGCCGCAATCGGCGCGGCCGGTAGCGATGGCCGCCGCGACGCTCAGGTGGGTAAATTCCTCCTGGGCATAGCCGCGCACCTGCGAAGGCGCGATGCCCAGCCGTTGCAGGTGATAATCGAGCAGCACCCGCGTGCCCGCCCCACGCTGCCGGTTGACGAAGGTGACCTCAGGGCGGGTGAGGTCTTCGAGGCTGCGGATGCCCTTAGGGTTCCCCGGAAGCACCATCAGCCCCTGCTGGCGTTCCACCAGTTGCACCACCCGCACCGGCACGCCGGGCAGGTAACGTCGGATGTAAGCCAGGTTGTATTCGCCGGTTTCGGGGTCGAGCAAGTGGCTGCCGGCGAAATGGGCTTCGCCGCGGCGCAGCGCCACCAGCCCGCCCAGGCTGCCGACATGCGCCGAGGCCA
>CAYYRG010000096.1:0-6278 GCA_964474015.1 uncultured Anaerolineaceae bacterium
GGTTTAACGGTATATGCACATTGGGTTGAAGACTGCAGGCCGGGGGTGGATTCCCGGCCTCAAGCACGCTCCAAAAGCCAATTTCCTACCCCTCTGGAGAGGTTTCCCGATGACCGACGACAAAACCCCTTTAGGCACCATTCGCATTGCGCCGCGTGTGATTGCCGCGATCGCTTACCAGGCCGTGCAGAAGTCTTACGGCGTGGTGGGGCTGGCGCCGCGCAACCTGGTCAGCGGCATTGCCCACGCGCTGGCCAAAGACCCCACCGAAGGCATTGCCGTACGTTACGACGACGGCGGCATCGAAATTGACCTCTACATTATCGTGGAATACGGCACCCGCATCACCGCGGTGGCGAACAGCGCGGCCAACTTAGTGCGCTACCATGTCGAAAAGACGGTTGGCCTGCCTGTCAAGGCCGTCAACGTGCATGTTCGCGGCCTGCGGGTCAGCAATGGGGATGAAAAACCAGCCGAAATTCAAAAGCAAAAGAAGGAAAGCAAGCGAAGCCGTAAGGCGAAAAAATCCGGCAAAGCAGCCGAAGAAGCGTAGGAGCACTCATGGCCGTCACGATTACCCCGAACGAAGCCCGTCGGCGCGCGATGCGCGGCAAGCCCATCGACGGCCAGGCCCTCAAGCGCCTGGTCGAAGCCGCCCTGACATGGCTGCGCACCAACCAGGAAGTCGTCAATGCTCTCAACGTCTTCCCCGTGCCCGATGGCGATACCGGCACCAACATGACCCTCACCATGCAGGCCGCATGGGACGAAATCAAAGATTCCCCCGAAGAGCATTTTGGCAAAGTTTGCAAAGCCGTCGCCCACGGGGCACTGATGGGGGCGCGCGGCAACTCCGGCGTCATCCTTTCCCAGCTCTGGCGCGGCTTTGCCAAAGCGGTGAAGCAGGCCGAAACATTGACCGCCCCTTTGCTGGCCGCAGGGTTGGCCGAAGCCCGCGACACCGCCTACAAAGGGGTGGTGCGCCCGGTTGAAGGCACGATTCTCACCGTGGCGAAAGACATCGCTGCCGCAGCCGAAGAAGCCCTGCACCACACCGACGACCCCATCGCCCTGTTGGAGACCATTGTGCAGGCTGCCGATGCCTCGGTAGCCCGCACCCCTGAACTGCTGCCGGTGCTTCGGGAAGCCGGTGTGGTCGATTCCGGCGGCAAGGGGCTATTCTTCATCCTCGAAGGCATGTTGCGCCACGTCGATGGCCTCCCTCTCGACAAAGCCCTCACGGCTGTCAAGCCGCTGGCTTCCCTCAACCTGGAACACGCCCACGACGCGGTGGAACCCGGCCAGGACTACGAAGTGGTGCTGGACTTCCTTCCTCGCGAACCCCTCGACCTGGAAGCCTTTTACAGCACCCTGGAAAGCATGGGCACTTCCATTCAGGTGGGCGAAGGCGATGGCATGTACCGCCTGCACATTCACGTGCCCACCGAAAATCGTTACAAACCCATCGACTACGCGATGGGGCTGGGCACGGTGACGCGCGTGCAAATCGAAAACCTGCTGGCGCAAATGGAAGAGCAGGCCGAAGGTGCGGAAGGCACCCGCTACGAACTTGCCAACGTGGAACCTGGCCAGATTGCGGTGGTAGCCGTGGCGCCCGGCGATGGCATTGCTCGCGTGTTTGCCAGTTTGGGGGCGGCAGCCATTGTGGAGGGTGGTCAGACCATGAACCCCAGCACCCAGGACATGCTGCGGGCCTTCGAAAATCTACCCACTGACCAGGTCATCATTCTGCCGAACAACAAAAACGTCATTCTGGCAGCCCAACAGGCCCAGGAGGTTACCGTCAAGCAAGTGCGGGTCATTCCCAGCCGCACCGTGCCGCAGGGGCTGGCGGCGATGTTGGCCTTCGATGCCGACGGCGCGCTGGACGAGGTAGCCGCGGCCATGGAAGCCTCGATGGCCGACGTCATCAGCGGCGAAATCACCCAGGCCACCCGCACCGTCGAAGTGGACGGCGTTGCCGTGCGCGAAGGCCAATACATCGCCCTGCTCGATGGCAGCCTCATTCTGGCTGCTGACACGCTGGAAGACGCGGTGTTGGGGCTGTTGCGCCAGGCCGAAGCCGAAGAGGCCGAACTGATCACCCTTTTCTACGGCGATGGCCTTTCCAAAAGCCGCGCCCACCAGCTGGCCGACCTGTTGCGGGAACATTACCCCGACCAGGAAATCGAAGTGCAATACGGCGGCCAGCCTCATTACCCCCTCATCCTTTCGGTGGAATGACCATGGGCGGTGTGGGCATCGTCACCGACGCCTCGGTGCACTTCCTCACGCCCAACTTTCGGGGGCATACTCGCGTTCACATCCTGCCCCTCCCCATTCTCTGGGAGGGGCAGCGCCATCTGCCGCCCAGCAGTACCCTCACCGCCATGCTGCCTCCCACGCTCATTCACCGTGCGCCGCCCCGCCTGTTGCTGCCTCACCCCCAGGAAATCGCCCAACGCCTGCATTACCTTGGTGCCCGCTACGATGCTTTGCTCGTGCTTCCCATGGGCAGCAGTCTCTCCGACCTCTTTCAGCACTTCACCGAAGCCGCTGCCTTGCTCGGCGGCGGTTACCCCCGCTATATCGTGGATACCCACACGCTGGGCATTGGCCTGGGCTGGTTGGTGCAGGAAGCCGCCCGCATGGCTGAAGACGGCGTCGAAATTTTCGACATCCTCACGCGCATTCGGGGCATGGTCGGGCAAATTTACACCGCCCTCGGCGCGCTTTCCCTGACCTACCTTTACCACAATGGTTTTCTGGAGGCCGGGCAGGCTATTATCGGCGAAATGCTGGAAATGTTGCCCCTCTTCGTGTTGGAAGAAGGCCGTCTGGCGCCCCTGCAAAAAGCCCGTTCCTCTCGTCACTTGCTCGACCTGATGGAAGAATTCACTACGGAATTCACCGCCCCCACCGAGGTCGTCATCACGCACCACCCGCACCACTTCCGCCGGGAAGCCGGCAACCTTCGCGACCGCTTGCTCGATAGCCTGCCCGCGCCGCCCAAGATCACCGAAATGGATACCGTCAGCGCTGTGCTCTTTGGGCCGCGCACCTTGGGGCTTTATGTGCTGGCGGGCTGAGGCTTCCCCGATGAGGTTTTCCCATGGATAAATTGCTTACGCTCTGGAAGCGCGCCGAAAGCGTGGTTTACATTGGCATTGGCATTACCCTGCTCATCGCCGCGGTGGGGGCATTGGTGCAGATCTGGCTGGTGTATTTTCTGCCCTGGTTCACGCGCTTTTCCAGTGCCTCATTTGACGCCCTGGCCATTCTCGACCAGTTGCTCGTGGTTTCTATGCTGGGCGAGATCTTGCAGATGGTCAAAATTTCCCTTACCCAGCGGCGGATGTTCAGCGAGCCCTTTCTGGTGGTAGGGCTGATCTCGGTCGTGCGGCGCATTATCATCATCACCGCCGAAAGCAATCGCTTCATGGAGCAACACGAAAGCCGGTTTTTGCTGTTCATGGGGGAACTGGTGGTGTTGGGACTGTTGCTGGTCGTGCTGGTTTACGGCATTCACACGCTACGCAAACAGCGGTTAGAGGAAGCCCGCCGCCTGCGGGCAGAACGGCGGCAGTACCCTGACACGCCGCAATTGCAAGACGTGCTCACGGGGCAGGGATGAGCCGCGGCGCTTACCGCTACTGCCCCTATTGTGCGGCCCCGCTTGAGCCTTTCCACGATGGCGAGCGGCAGCGCCTGCGTTGCCCGCACTGCGGCTGGGTGCACTACCGCAATCCCACAGTAGGGGTGGCGGTGGTGCTGCTGGAGACCGAGCGCTTGCTGCTTGGCCTGCGCCGCGATGGCGGCTGGTGCATTCCTTGTGGGCACGTGGAATGGGATGAAAGCGTCGAGCAGGCCGCGGTGCGCGAGTTTGCCGAAGAAACCGGCCTCGTCGTGGCGTTGGAAGGCGTGCTGGCGGTGCATTCCAACTTTCACGACCCGGCGCACCATACCGTGGGCGTGTGGTATTGCGGTCGGCGCACGGGAGGTCACCTGCAGGCCGGGGGCGACCTGGTGGCCGTGCGCTTTTTCCCCCTCGATGGCCTGCCACCTCTCAAATTTCCAACTGATGCCCAGGTGGTGGCGGCACTGCGGGCGGCGCCTTCCCTCAAGAAGCGTGCATCAGGCTGCTCAAACCCACGATCACGATCAGCAGCACGTTGACCACCAGCAACACAATCGCCAGCGCCCAACTGACCCATAGGGCGGTAGCCACCGTGAGCGGTGTCAGCACCAGGAAGAAATGCACCGTCCACTTCAGCACCGTCGAGGTGACCGCCTCGCCCTGACCGCGCCGCCAGAGCCACCATCCCCCAACCAGCAGCAACATCGCGAGCGCCAGGGCCAGCCACATCACCGTATCGCCTCGCACGCCACGCACGGGCAACACATAAATGCCGCACATGCTTTGCCGCTGGGGCATGGGGTAGCCGCCGAAAGTGTAAACTGTGACGAAGACGAAGTGGCGCAGCACGCGGTTCTCTTCCGAGCCGATGGGGCGCGACCAATGCCAGGTTTCCCCCGGTTGTAGTTTGCGGTGTTCGGTGTGGACTTCCCATGCCAGGGGCACGCTGACCCACGATTTGACGCCTAAGGTGGCGGGGTAGGGGTTCGTGTTCGTCAGGCGCGCCCGCACCTCGGTTTCCTCATCCCATGCGATGAAATGGGGGCATGAAAGGGTGGTCAGGCGGTTCATGGTCATATGGGGAAAACCGTAATACACGGCTTCGGTGTTGGCCCACGTGCTGAGCCCGGCAATCACCAGGGCCAGGGCAATCCCCACAAGGAACATTCCCATACCCAGACGGCGCATGGTTTGAGCGGACATGCCAGAGCCTCCGATTTTGGAAGAATTATGGCGTGTCGGCGCCACAAAAAACAAGCATACCACGCCTTGATTTTTTATGCAATTTTTATTTTGCAGGGGTTGACATCAGCCCAAAGGCGGCTACACTTAGGGGCAAGGAGCCAAAGTGCCATGACAATGTGCAGTGTGATTTCCGTTGCCCTTTGGGGCATGAAGCAGAAGAAGGCCCGCACCACCCACGGCCACCGACCGGCCGGCGGGCCTTTGGCGTTTGGCCCCTGAACAGCCGCCAACCCAAGGTTCATCACCGCCCCCCGACCGCCGGTCGGGGGGCTTTTCGTTTATCCCTGCCCTTCCCTTAGGAGGTTCCCATGTCCCCTTCAGCCCAACCCCGTGTTGCCGTCCTCTACACCCGCCTGCGTGTGGAAGAAAAATGGCTTTTCGCGGCTCTGGAACGCCGCGGCGTGCCTTACGAGCGCCTCAACGACCGCGAGCACAATCTCTTTCTTGACGATCCTGCTGCGTGGCAGCGTTACGATGTGGTCATTGCTCGCAACCTCAGTTACACGCGCTCGCTTTACACCTTGCGGGTGCTTGCCTCGTGGGGCATTCCCACGGTCAACACCGTGGAAGTGGTAGAAACCTGCGGCGACAAACTGCGCACCAGCGCCGCGCTTGCGGCGGCTGGCGTGCCGCAGCCTCAAACCGCCATCGCCTTTACCCCCGAAGCCGCCCTCGAAGCCATGGATAGCCTGGGCTACCCTGTGGTGCTCAAGCCGGTTTATGGCTCATGGGGGCGCTTGCTCGCCAAAATCAACGACCGCGATGCCGCCGAAGCCATTTTGGAACACAAAGCCGCGTTGGGCTCGCCGCTTCATCAAGTGTATTACATCCAGGAATACATTCACAAACCAGGGCGCGACATTCGGGCTTTCGTCATCGGCGACCGGGTGGTGACGGCCATCTACCGCTATGCCGAGCACTGGATTACCAACACCGCGCGCGGGGGGCGGGGCGAGGTGTGCCCCATCACCCCCGAACTGGAAGCCGTGTGCCTGCAAGCCGCCGAGGCCGTAGGCGGTGGCGTGCTGGCGCTGGACCTGTTCGAGCATCCTGACCGCGGTTATCTGGTCAATGAAATCAACCACAGCATGGAATTCCACACCACCGTTCCCCTCACCGGCGTGGATATTCCGGGGCTGATTGTGGATTACGCGCTGAGTGTTGCCCGTCGGCAGGCGGTCTTGCCGCTTTATGCTCTGGCATCGTGAAGCGCTGGCGGTGCCGTGCCTGGGCAGGGGGGCGGCGGGGAATTTGTGGCACGAGGGCAGTGCGATAGCCCTCGCGCCGCGCGATTTTTCTTGACACTCCCCGTCCCCTCTGGTAAACTTTAGCGCACAGTGGAAACTGGTCCCGTGGTGTAGCCTGGTTTAACACGCCGCCCTGTCAAGGCGGAGAG
>CAYYRG010000097.1:0-6269 GCA_964474015.1 uncultured Anaerolineaceae bacterium
CGTGGAGGTGATTATATCGCACCTTGGCAGGGAAGGCACGGCAGAGGCATTACAATAGAAGTATGGATATCCCTCTGCACTTCCCCTCCCCCCGGCCTTCCGTGTGCGCCCGCTTGTCTGCACCGCCCGGGCTTTGGGTGTGCAAGCAAGATGCTGCCGGCCGCGAGGTGTACCGTTACCCGGCGCGCGTGCTGTGGCGGGGCGTGCATAGCCTCACCGTGGCCGCAGTGTTCCGTATGGATGCGCGCGTGGTGGGTGGTTTGCAAATGGCCCCCGGCGATTGTTTTGTGGAAACCTATTACGCCAATCGCTGGTACAATATTTTCGCGGTCTATGCTCGCGAAAACGGGCGCCTGCGCGGCTGGTATGTCAACATTGGTGAGCCGCTGGAAGTCAGCCTCCACGGCGTGGCTTATCGCGACCTGGCGCTGGACCTGGTGGTGCTGCCCGATGGGCGTCAGGTGGTGCTGGATATGGATGAATTTGTAGCCCTCGGCCTCCCCGCCGTGGAAAGCCACCGTGCCGAGGCTGCCCTTGCCGCAGCGCAGCGCCGCTTTCGCCGTTGCTGGCAGTTGGCATAATTGCTGCACATTCAGCAGGGCCTCCCGCGCCGCAGGCAGTGCGGCAGCGTGCCGGGCGCACCGACGATAGCACGGTCAGGAAACTTATGCCTTCTCACGCTTCTGCTTCCCGTGCCCCTGAGCGCGAAAGCGCATTGAGCCTCTTTCTGCGCGGCCTGTTCTGGTCGGCGCTGATTGCGCTGGTGCTGGTCTCGTGGGGGCCCAACGAAGTGCCGACCTTCTCGTTGCGCGGCCTGTTCGCCAGCGGGCGCGGGGGCGGCGAACAGGTTGTGTTGCTGCCGACCCCTACCGTGTCTCCCGCGGTGCGGGTGGGCATCATCTCAGGCCACTGGAAGAACGATTCGGGCGCGACCTGCCCCGACGGCCTGACCGAAGAAGAGGTCAACCATGCCATTGCCTTACGGGTGGTGGCCGACTTGCAGCGTGCGGGTTACCGCGTCGATTTGTTGGCTGAATTCGACCCGCGCCTGAAGCACTACCAGGCCGCGGCGCTGGTTTCCATTCATGCCGATGTTTGCACCCTTCGCCCCGATTGGACAGGCTTCAAGACTGCCCCGGCCACGGGCATTCAAGACCCTGCGCAGTTGCAAAACTCGCGGCATCTCAAAGCCTGCATCGACGCCCGCTATGCCGCGATCACCCACCTGCCCTATCACCCCACCAGTGTCAGCCGTCACATGACACAATACCATGCCTTTCGGGAAATCGCCCCCACCACCCCGGCGGTCATCATCGAGACCGGTTTCCTGGGGATGGATCGCAACCTGTTGGTGAACCACCCCGACGAGGTGGCGCGCGGCATTGCCGACGGCATCCTCTGTTACCTGCGGAACGAGCCGGTACAGGCTCCTGCGCCTACGGGAACGCCATGAGTACCCCTTCGCCCCAGGCCCGCTTGCTGTTGCAAAAGGCTGTGCGTGCGATGCGCCGCGGCCAGCAGCGCGAGGCGCGGCGGTTGGCAGGGCAAGCGGCAGCCCTGGCCCCCGATTGGGAAGACCCGTGGCTGGTGCTGGCGGGGCTGGCACAATCGCCGCGGGCGAGCATCGGTTACCTGGAGCGGGCGCTGGAAATCAACCCCCGCAGCCGTCGCGCCCGCAAAGGGATGAGCTGGGCCGTGCGGCGTTTGCGCGAACGCCCGGCCCCCGCGGTGAGGGTGGCCGCGCCGCCGGTAGAGGCTTACGCCCGGCGGCGGGTGGGCTGGTGGCCTTTGGCAGCAGCAGTGGTGCTTTTGTTGGCTGCCTGGGCTTTCGTCACGGGGTTTCCCGCGCGGGCCATGGCCCTGGCACGCCCCCAGCCGCGCGCCAACGCCCTGGCCAAGCCCACCATCACCCCGACGGCGACCCTGACGCCCACGCCAACCCCTACCCCGACGGCGACGCCCACCCCGACGGCCACACCCATACCCACGGCAACGCCACGGCCCACAGCCACACCCGTGCCCCCCACGCCTCCGCCACCACCTCCCCCGCCGGTGGTGCTGCCTTCGGGGGCTCGCGGCCTCCCGCCAGGGGTAGGACTGCATGATAAGTGGATCGACGTCAACCTGTCGCGCCAGCGGCTGTATGCCTACGTTGGCACGCAACTTATCCGCGAGTTCGTGGTTTCCACCGGTGTGGCGGCTTACCCCACGGTGACCGGCACTTACCATATCTACGTCAAATATGTCTCGACCCTGATGACCGGGCCGGGGTATTATTTGCCGAATGTGCCCTACACGATGTATTTTTACCGTGGCTATGGCATCCACGGCACCTACTGGCACCACAACTTTGGGGTGCCGATGAGCCACGGTTGCGTGAACATGCGCACGCCGGAGGCCCAGTGGCTTTTCAACTGGGCTCCGCTGGGCACTACGGTGCATATCCACTATTGAGGCTGCGGGTGGGGGCGCGTCCCTGCCGGGGCGTTTCCCCAAATACCTCTGATTTGTCGTTGCCTTATGCCCTTATCGTCAGATTTCCATGATACGTTCCCTCCTCGCCTGAGCCGGCGCGATTTCCTGAAACTGGCCGGGGTAGGCTTGCTGGGCGCGGCTTTGCCGGCCTTCGGGCTGCGGCAAGCCCCCGCGCCGACCGGTTTCCAGGGGCGGGTGGCTTTTGAGCGCACAGCCCTTTATGCCAGGCCCTCTTTTTCATCCAAGCGGCTTTCGGGGCTGTGGCGCGACGAAGTCTTCCCCATCGATGCGGTGGTGGTGGGGGATGACGAGCCGCCCTATAACCGCCTGTGGTATCACGTCCCGCACCGGGGCTATGTGCATTCCGGGGGCGTGCAGCCAGTACAGGTGCGGCTGAACGCCCCTCAGCCCATTCCCGATGAAGGTGCGCTGGCTGAGGTGACCGTGCCCTATACCGATGGTTACAGCGAGCCGGCGCGCATTCGGGCGCCGCGTTACCGGCTGTATTACGCCACGACCCACTGGGTGGTGCGTCTGGTGCAGGGACAAAACGGCGAAATGTGGTATCAGATTGAAGACGATAAATGGAAGAACTTTTTCTATTACGCGCCGGCGCGCCATCTGCGGTTGGTGCAGCCCGCCGATGTGGCCCCCCTCAGCCCTGAGGTGCCGCTTTCGGAAAAGTTGCTGCGGGTGGATCTGAACCGCCAGATTGTGATGGCCTATGAGGGGGGGCGGGCGGTGTTTGCGGCCAAGGCTGCCACCGGCATGGGCTATTACAGCACCCCGGTGGGGCGCTTTTCCACTTACCATAAGCGGCCTTACCGCCACATGGCAGCGGGTAACCGCGCCGCGCCAGAATTCGACCTCCCTGGCGTGCCGTGGGTGTGTTATATTACCGAGAGCGGCATTTCCTTCCATGGCACGTACTGGCACAACGATTTCGGTAAGCCGCGTTCCCACGGCTGCATCAACCTCAGCCCCACGGCGGCTTTGTGGGTGTATCGCTGGACCACGCCGGTCGTGCCCTTTGGCAAACAATATGCCTATAAAAAACGCTATGGAACGCCTGTGGAGGTTCACCGATGAAACGTCAGCCTCTCTTTGCCGGCCTGGTGGTAGATGAAGAGGATCGCGCGGTGGAAGTCGCCTACGTCGGCGACGAGCCGTGCTATGTGGTGGACGATGCGGGTTTCCGGCGGCACATCCCCGCCGAACAGGTCGATCGCCAGGTGCTGGAAGCCATGTTTGCGCTGGTCGAAGGCCATGAAGACCTCCTTTCCGAACAGGCGGCGCAGTTGTTGGGGCAAGACGACCCCTTCAGCAAGGCCGCCCTGGAAATGCAGTTCAAAAATCTCGATCAGCACATCGACGAGGTGCTGCAGGCGGGCATTCCCGAAGAACACCGCGCCTACATGGGCATGTTGGGCTTCCGCGTGCGCATCGACGTCCACGGCGACGTGCTCGATATTCGCTGGCCCGGCATGGAACCGCCTGAAGACGAGTGAGTTTTTCTGCCCACGGAGCACCCTTGCTTATGCGCTTCGACGTTTTCACCCTTTTCCCTGAGGTGTTTGTGCCTTACCTCGACGTCAGCATCCTGGCGCGCGCCCGCGCCCGGGGACTGGTCGAGGTGGCCTTGCACAACATCCGCGATTGGACGACCGACCGGCACCATGTGGTGGACGACGAACCCTACGGCGGCGGCGGGGGCATGGTGATGAAGCCAGAGCCGATTTTTGCCGCTGTCGAGGGCGTGCTGGGAAGCCCCCCCACCTGCCCGGTGATTTTGCTGACCCCGCAGGGCAGGCCCTTTACCCAAAGCGTGGCGCGGGAACTCGCCCAACAGCCGCACCTTGCCCTGCTGTGTGGCCGTTACGAAGGCGTCGACGAGCGCGTCCGGCAGCACCTGGTGACGGACGAAATCTCCATTGGCGACTATGTGCTCACGGGCGGCGAACTGGCGGCCCTGGTGGTGATGGATGCCGTCACCCGCCTGCTGCCCGGCGTGCTGGGCGACCCCGACGCCCCGGCGAAGGATTCCCACGCCGCGGGCCTGCTGGAGCACCCGCACTACACCCGCCCGCCCGTCTTCCGGGGCTGGGAAGTGCCGGAAGTGCTACGCTCCGGCGACCACGCCCGCATTGCCCGCTGGCGGCGGGAACAATCGCTGCGCCGCACCTGGGAACGCCGCCCCGACCTGCTGGCGCACGCCGACCTGACCGACGAGGAGCGCGCTCTCCTCGCCCGCTGGGAGGAGGAACGGCAGCGGGAAGGCACCCCATGACCCCACGACGGGCGACGGCGCTCGCGGTGGGGTTTTTCGTTTTTTGGCTGGTGGTGCTTGCTGCCGGGCATCTTGCACGCCCCGTGCGTGCCGCCGAAAGACGCTTCGCATCGCGCCCCAGATGAGGACATGCCATGACCGCCCTGACAGATGCACTGCCGTTGCCTGAGCCCCTTCGCCAGGTGCTCGCGGCGGCGTTGGAAGCCGTCGACCCCTACCTGGCGGTGAAACGGGCGCTGGAAACTCCCGACCCGCCCACGCAGGCATTGCTGGCCGCGCCGCGCGTTGTGGTCATTGCCCTGGGAAAAGCCGCCTTCCCGATGGCGCGCGCGGCGCGCGAGGTGCTGGGTGAGCGCATCGCCCGCGGCGTGGTGGTCACCAAGGCGGGGTATGCGCCTGATGACGCCCTGCCGGGTTTTCGCGTGCACATTGGCGGGCATCCGGTGCCCACGGAAGGCAGCGTGCGTGCTGCCGCGGCGATCTTCGCCGCGCTGCGCGGCCTGCGCCCCGAAGATGCCGTGCTGCTGCTGATTTCCGGCGGCGGCTCGGCGCTGGCGACCGCGCCCCATTTGCCCCTCACCTTAGCCGACATGCAGCGCACCACGGCCTTGCTGCTGGCATCCGGCGCGGCAATTGAGGAAATCAACGCCGTCCGCAAGCACCTCGACGCCGTCAAGGGCGGCGGGCTGGCGCGCGCTGCCGCACCCGCCCGGGTGGTTGCCCTGGTGCTTTCCGATGTCTTGGGCGACCCCTTGGATGCCATTGCCTCCGGCCCTGCCGTGCCCGACCCCACCACCTTTGCCGATGCCTGGCAGGTGCTGGCAAGCCGCGGCCTGACCGACCGGCTGCCCCCGGCGGTGCGGGAATGGCTGCAACGCGGCCTGCGGGGCGAGGTGCCCGAAACGCCCAAACCCGGCGACCCGCTGTTCGCGCGGGTGCATCACCGCATTGTGGGGAACCTCGCCCTGGCAGTGGAAGCCGCGGCGGCGGAGGCGCGGCGGCGGGGCTTCCACACGGCCATTGCCACGACGGCGTTGCAGGGCGAAGCCGGCGAAATCGGGCGCGGCCTGGCTGCCGTATTGCAGGAAATGGCGCGCCGCGACCGTCCGCTGCCCCGCCCGGCCTGCCTGTTGCTGGGCGGCGAAACCACCGTCACCCTGGGGGAAACGCACGGCCTCGGCGGGCGCAATCAGGAACTCGCCCTGGCCGCCGTGGAAGCCCTGGCCGGCTTGCCCGATGTCTGGCTGATTTCCTTTGCCACCGACGGCACCGACGGCCCCACCGATGCCGCGGGCGCGGTTGCCACCGGGGAAACCCTCGCCCGCGCCCGAACCCTCGGCCTCGCCCCCGCCGATTTCCTGCGCCGCCATGATGCCTACCATTTTTGGGATGCCGTCGGGGGCCTGTTGCGCACCGGGCCGACCCAGACCAACGTCAACGACCTGATGTTGCTGGTCACGATGCCAGCACGCGCCACGGCCTGAGGGCGGGCGAAGCCCCTGGCAAC
>CAYYRG010000098.1:0-6099 GCA_964474015.1 uncultured Anaerolineaceae bacterium
CGGTGGGGGTGGGGTGAGATCCTCGACGGCATTCTACAACATCTGCATGCACCCAGGCCAGGACAGGACGCGGCGGCCTTCCCGCATCGTGCTATAATGCCTGCCTATGGCGCATTTGGTATGGTTTTCTCCCGGAGTGTTGTGGGCCGGCGCGCTGGCCGTGCTGGTGGGCGAGGCGCGGGGAATGCGCCGCGCCCGACTCTGGTGGTTTTCGTTGCTGGCTGCGGCGTTAGCCTGGCTGTTGGGACTGCTGGCGGTTGTGGCTGCGGCGGGGTGGTTCCCTTTGCCGTGGCCGGGGGGGAATGCCTGGCCGTGGTTGCATGATGCCACGGCGGGGGTGCGGGTGTGGCGATTGGGGGAGGCCCAACAGCCTCTGTTGGTTTTGGCGTTGACGGTGGTTTGGGTGACGTTGCTGGTCGATGCTGCCCGTGCTGAGCGGCTTCCTGGCGAGGGGTATGGCTGGGCGGCATTGCTGGCGGTGGGGGGGCTGGCGGTGCCGGCTGTGCTGGCGGCAACGCCGGTGTCCTGGGTCATGTTTTGGGTTGCCCTGGATGCCGCGGCTTTTGTGGGCGACGTGGGACGCCTGGCTCGTCCCAAGCATCGCAACCAGGCGGTGTGGGTGCTTTTTTTGCGTAGCGCGAGCTGGTTCATGGCGCTGGGGGGGGCGGCCGCGGCGCAGGCGAGATTTGGCGCGGCGGGCATGGCGTTGTGGGGGAGCGCCCTGGCGCTCCGCTTGACGGTAGCGGCTTTTCAGCCCGCGGTGATGGCTGCCGACCGCCCGCCGTGGCGGTTGGCGCTGGCCGCCTTGAACGCGCTGGCTACCCTGGCCGCGGTGGGGTGGCTGCAGGGGGCGGGGGCAATGGCTCCGCCGTGGATGCTTTGGGGGGTGGCCTTGCTGGCATGGTGGGGCGCGTGGCGCTGGGGGGCTGCAGGCACGCCTTTGCGGGCGGTGAGCGCCGGTGGCATGGCGTTGGGCGGCCTCGCCTTGCTTAGCGCCCTGGCAGGAGCGTGGCAGGCTTCTCTCGCGTGGGTGTGGCTGGCGGTGGCGTTGCCCCTGGGCATGGCGCTGGCGCCCCATCGGGGGCGCTTGTTGTGGCCGTTCTTTGCTGCTCTGGCTTTGTCGTTGGGTTTGTTGCCGTTCACCGTGGGGCAGGCGGCCGCGGCAGTATGGTCGTTGCCGCTTCACGGCTGGATGTTGTTGGCCTGGCTGGCTTTGGCTGCCAGCGGTGTGGCCTTGGGCCGGCAGGGGATGCGCCTTCCGGCAGATTGCCCGAAAGCCACCCGCGAGGGGCGGGCGTTTTGCCTGTTTGGTCTGGCCTTGTGGGCGGTAGTGTTGTGGCTGGGGTGGTTGTGGCCGCCGATGCGGGGCGTTGGCGGGCAAGGCTCGCTGTGGGGGCTGACGGCGCTGGGCGCTGCGGCTGCCTGGTTGAGCGTGACCGGCCGCGGCTATCTCCACACCGACCGCGCCGAGGCATGGGTGGCGCACGGGGCAGCCCTCACGGCTGGCGCGCTGTTTTGGGGCGCATATCGCCTGGTGGGACGCACGCTGCGTTTCTTCTCGTTGTTGTTGGAAGGCGAGGGCGGCGTGCTGTGGGCTTTGGTCTTGCTGGCCATGCTGGCTGTGCTGGTGCAGCGTTAGGGTAATGCCATGACTTTTTGGATGACGTATGGCCCCGATTTGGTGGCCGGTTTCGTGTTCGTGGCCGGGGTGCTGATGCTCGCGGGGGCAGATTGGCGCTGGCTGTTGCTGAACCTGGCGATGGTCTATGCCGGGGCAGCAGCGTTGGTCGCGTTAGCCTGGCCATGGTCGCTGGCAGCCACGGTAGTGGTCAGTGGATGGATGGCGGCCTCGGTGTTGGGAATTTCTCAGCGCAGCCTGGAAGTCCCTTTGCCTGCGGAGCGGTTGAGCGCGAAGGCCCTGCGATTGCTGATGGGGCTGTTGGCCGGTTTGCTGGCGGCAGTGTTCGTGGCCCCAATGGCGCGCTGGTTGCCTGGGATGAACCCTTCCCAGCTGTGGGGCAGCGTGGCGCTGATGTTGTTGGGCGTGTGGCAGGTAGGGCTGCGGAGCACGCGCCCCTTGTGGGTGGTCAGCGGGCTTTTGACGGTGCTGGCAGGGTTCGAAGTGTTGTATGCCGTGCTGGAGCAATCGCTGTTGCTTGCGGGCCTGCTGGCGCTGGTCGTGGTGGCGCTGGCTTTGGCGGGGAGTTACCTGGTGTTGCAGCAGGCGGCTGAGGCAGAAGTAATGGAAGAAGAGGAGTTGCCCCTATGAGCGCACCGCTGGTGTGGTTGGTGTTCCCTTTGGGGGTGGCGGGCTTGCTTTTGCTGGCGGGCAATACCCGCAGCGCGGTGCGTTGGGGGGCGGGCGTGGCGTTGTTGCTGGGGTTGCTGGCCTGGCGTGTGCCCATTGGGCAACCTGTACCCCTGGTGGGTGATTGGGGCTTCCGCCTGGACCCACAAATGCGCGTTTTGGGGCGGCAATTGGTGCTCACCGATGCCATGCGCCCCTTGTTGGCATGGTTCTTCTTCGGCGTGGCCGTTTGGTTGGGGGGGGCATGGGCAGCGCGAATGGAACCTTCCTTTGTGGGGCTGGCCCTGGGTGTCAGCACGGTTTTGTTGATGGCGCTGGCGGTGCGCCCGTTTTTGTATGCAGCCCTGCTGGTGGAAACGGCGGCTTTGCTGGCCGTACCTTTGCTTTCCCCACCGGGAAGCCGCGCTGGCAATGGCCTGTTGCGCTTTCTCACTTTTCAGACGTTGGGCATGTTGTTCATCTTGCTCACCGGCTGGATGCTGGTGGGCACGGAAACCAGTTTGCCTGGCTCGGCGTTGGCTTTGCGCGCTGGGGTGTTGTTGGGGGTGGGTTTTGCCCTCTTGTTGGGAGTGTTCCCTTTCCATAGCTGGATGCCGATGCTGACGACTGAAATTCACCCTTACGCTTCGGCTTTTGTGCTTACCGCGGTCACCACGGTCATCGGCGCTTTTGGGTTGGGGTTCCTGGAGCGCTACACCTGGCTGCGGCAATCGCCGTTGACTTACCAGTGGCTGGTGGCGTTGGGGGTGGTCATGGTAGCCTTGGGAGGGCTGCTGGCGGCTTTCCAGCGGCACGCGGGGCGGGCGCTGGGCTATGGCGTGATGGCAGAAGTGGGTTTGGGGTTGTGGGCTATAGGGCTGGGCAGCGCTGAAGGTGTGACCCTGTTCTTTGCCCTCTGGCCGGCGCGGGTGGTGCTGTTTGCCTTGTGGGCGTTAGGGTTGAGCGGCCTGGGGCGACGGCGTGGCGGCTTGCGTTATCGAACGCTGGCTGGTGTGGGACGCCAGTACCCCTGGCTGACGGCAGCAGCCGTTGTGCCGCCCCTTGCCCTGGCGGGAATGCCGTGGGCGGCAGGGTTTTCGGCGCGCTGGGCACTGTGGCAGGTTGGCTTGACTTCCTGGCCGATGCTTTTGGGGATGCTGATGGGCACCGTGGGGCTGGCCGCAGCGGCAGCGCGCTTGCTCGGCGCCTTGGTCGTGGGCCAGCAGGCTGCCCCCTGGCGTGCCCTGGAGGCTGCCGATGAGCGTCTTTGGGTGGGGGTGTTGATGGCGCTCATGCTGGCTTTCGGTATGTTCCCCAAAGGTGTCTGGCAGCACGCCCAGGCTATGCTGGCGTGGTTGCCGCATTTGAGCCGATAGCCTCGCTTGTGCTATAATCGCCCCATTCTGGGCAAGGAGGACGCGATGGCTGAAGAGGATGCCTTGCAGCAGCGTTTGAAGTGGTTAGAAGAAGAGCGCCGTAAAGATCATAGCCTGTTGTTGGCGCTTCAAGAGCGCCTGGTGGCGCTGGAAGGGGACTATCGCGCCGCCCACGAGGAAATCAAAACCCTCAGCAGCGATGTCGCGCGGGTTTCGGCATCCCTGGGGCGTATGGATACGTTGGAAGGGGCGCTGGCGCGCATCGAAAAAGAAAGCGCGGCACGCGACGAGGAGGTGGAAACCCGCCTGACGGCGCGCCTGCACGAGAGCGAAGGCGCGTTCCGGGAGGAGGTTGAAGCCCTGCGGCGTTACGTGGGCGAGGCGCATAAAAAACTTGAAGGCATTACCGGCCTGGAACGGCAAATTGCCCAGCATGTCAAGGAAATCCAGACCTTGCGTGAAGGCCTGGCTGCTGTGCAAAATCAGGTAGAAAGTGTGGAAGAGGTAGAGGAAGAACGCACGCGTGCGTTGCACCTTTTGCAGGAAACCCAAACCCGTAACGCCAAACGCCTGGTCGATGTGCAGGGCGAGGTGTTGGCCTTCCGCAAGCGGCTGGATGAGCAACAGGCACAGGCAGAGGTATTTGGAGAGACCTTGCGTAAACTGGAAGCCCGTTTGCAAGACCTGGCCGCTGCTGAAAATCGCCGCAAGCAGGAGCAGAAGGACTTCCTTGAAGCCCAGAACCGCCGCTGGTTGGCGTGGGAGCGCACCTGGAAAGAGTGGGAAACCCGCTTCCAGACTTTGGAGACCCTCAGTCAGCAGGTGGAAGAGCGGTTGCGGGCGTGGGACGACCTGCAAAGGGAAGTCAAGCGCGCCCAGCAGCAGTTCGAAAGCATGAGCGAGCGGCTGGAGCGGCGCATCAAAGAAATTACCGAAGTGCAGCGCCTGGCTGAAGAACGTTTTCGGCAGGAGTGGGCGGCCTTCAAGGCCGATGACCAGAAACGGTGGGCGAACTATCTCCTGGCCCAAGACGAGCGGGGGCAGGAAATCGACCGCCGGCTGGAACGTATGAACGAGCAACTTGTGGCGTTGCAAGACGGTCTCCAGGCGGTGGATGACCTGGTGCAAATGAGCGATGAGCAAGTGCGCAAGCGTTTGCAAAGCCTGCTGGCGCTGGCGCAGGACTGGATGAGTGAATACGACCGGCTGATAGGCGCGGTGAAAAAGTGAGAAAACTTGTGTAGAATGCGGTACAATTACGCCTGTTCTTTGGCGGCGATATGTTTCGTGACGTCGTATCCCAACTGAATTGAGGGTGTCCATGGCCGAACAAGTTGAGATGAAAAGCAGATGGGGAACCGTAAAGCGCTTTGGGCGCAGTGTGGCGGTGCCCTTGGGGGCGGTGGTGTTGGCGTTGATTATTGGCGCGATCATCATCGAAGCCTCGGGGGCCTCTGCCTGGAAGGCTTACGAGGCGTTGGCCCAAGGGGCTTTTGGCAATGCCCGGGGGTGGCAGCGCACTTTGGAAAAGACCACGCCTTTGATTTTTAGCGGTTTGGCAGTGGCCTTTGCGTTTAAAGCAGGTTTGTTCAACATTGGTGCGCAGGGGCAGTTGCTCTTTGGGGCGATCACTGCCGCGGCGGTAGGGTTTGGTGTGCATGGTTTACCCCCTGGCATCCACGCTGCGGTGGCGCTGACGGCGGGCGCGATTGCCGGTGGCCTGTATGGCGCCATTCCGGGGGCCCTGAAGACCTACACCGGCGCGCATGAGGTCATCACGACCATTATGTTGAACTATATTGCCATGGGGTTCACCGATTACCTCGCCAACGGGCCTTTGAAAGACCGCACGCCAGGCAACATCATTGCCCGCACCCCCCAGATTTTGGATTCGGCGAAATTGCCCACGTGGGGCTGGCTGCCTTTTGGCTTTGTGCTGGCTGTGGTGGCTGCTGCAGTGGCGTGGTGGGTGCTTCAGCGCACTACCTTGGGCTTTGAAATCCGCACGGTGGGGCAGAACCCGCACGCGGCGCGCTACGCCGGGATGAAGGTGGCCCGCACCATCATCTTGACGATGGTGATCAGCGCCCTGTTCGCTGGCATTGGCGGCGCGGTGGAAACCCAGGGCGTGGTAGGGCGCTACGAGCCTGGTTTCAATGCCAATCTGGGCTTCGACGGCATTACGGTGGCCCTCTTGGGCAAGACCGACCCCTTTGGCGTCATTCCCGCCGCACTGCTTTTGGGGGCGATGCGTGCAGGTTCCAACCAGATGCAGTTCAAGGCCCACGTGGCGCAGGAAATCACCGACGTGGTGCAGGCGTTGATGCTCTTCTTCGTGGCAGCCGATATGATTGTCCGCTGGCTGTTGCGAATGCGGGCTGCCGAGGAAGGTGAAAAGATTACGCTCAGCACAGGCTGGGGTTCCCATTGAGGTGA
>CAYYRG010000099.1:0-4040 GCA_964474015.1 uncultured Anaerolineaceae bacterium
CATTTTTGTGGTAAACTTGGTTTAAGTTTTTCCTTAAACTGGTTTTGCCATGAAACAAGCCCTCCCCCTTGCCACCTGGGAACAAACTCGTTTGCTTTCGGACCCGCGCCGCCTGCGCCTGTTGCGTTTGCTGATGGCGCGCCCGGCGACGCTTTCTCAACTGGCGCGCAGGGTGGGGCAGTCGCCTGCCTGGGTGCAGCATCACTTGCAGCAGCTGGTGCGCGCTGGCTTAGTGCAGGCAGAAGGCCCGGCGGGGCGAGGGCGCCCGCGAATCTATCGGGCGACGGCAGGGGCTTTTGTGTTGCAACGCCTGGTGCTGCCCGAAAGCCCCCGTCCCACGGCTGTGTTTGCCGGGAGCCACGATTTGGCGTTAGAGCGCCTTGCCGACCGTCTTGCGCCCCATCTGGATCTTGTGCTTTACCCCGTGGGCAGCCTCGACGGTCTGGTGAACCTGCGACAGGGATTGTGCCATCTCAGCGGTGCGCATTTGCTCGATGAAGATGGCTCGTATAACCTGCCCACGGTGCGGCGGCTCTTCCCGGGCGGCGGCGTGCGGGTGGTTACCTTAGCGCGGCGGGTGCAGGGGCTGATGTTTGCCCCCGGCAACCCGCGCGGTATTCGCGGCCTCGACGATTTGACCCGCCCCGACCTGCGCTTCGTCAACCGCAACCGCGGTTCAGGGACGCGGGTGTGGCTCGATGCCCGCCTGCGGGAACGCGGCATGGCCCCCGAGGCCGTGAACGGCTATGACCGAGAGGTGACCACCCACACCGCGGCGGCGCGCGCGGTGGCCGCTGGGGAAGCCGATGTGGCCCTGGGGCTGGAAGCCGCGGCCCGGGCGGCGGGGTTGGGCTTCCTACCGCTGTTTACCGAGCGTTTCGACCTGGTTTTCCCCGAAGAAGCCACCCGCCCCCTGCTGCCCTTGCTGGAAGCCCTGCCCGCGGCTGAGTTCCGCCGCCTGGCTGGCGACTTGCCCGGTTATGACCTCGCCCTCGCGGGCACGGTGGTGGCGTGAGGACGCCTTCTCCCTCTGCCGGCTTTGAGAGGCGGGGATGTTTTCCAATCTTACTCTTGTAACGATGGAGGTTGCCCTGTGCACAAGCGTTTTGTTGCCTTCGCTTTGGTTGTCGCGGTGTTGCTGGCGGCCTGTAGCCGTGCGCAATCCACCCCTGCCGCCGGTGATACGCTTTCCGGCAGGGTGACGATTTTCCACGCCGGCAGCCTGACGGTGCCCATTCAGCAACTCACGGCTGCTTTCCACAAACAGCACCCCGGTGTGGAATTTGCCACGGTTTCGGGCGGCAGCCGCACGGTAGCCCGCAAGGTGAGCGAGCTCGGTCAACAGGCCGATTTGGTCTTTGTGGCCGATTACACCGTGATCGACAACCTGCTCAAGCCCAGGTTCGCCAATTGGAACATCCGCTTTGCCACCAATGCGATGGTGATTGCCTACACCGACCGCTCGAAGTATGCCGACGAAATCAACGCCGACAACTGGTATCGCATTTTGCTGCGCGACGGGGTGGTGTATGGGCATTCCGACCCCAATGCCGACCCCTGCGGCTATCGCACCCTGATGGTGTGGCAACTGGCCGAGGCGTATTACAAAGTGCCCGGCCTGGCGCAGCAGCTGGATGACCATTGCCCGGCGGCCAACGTGCGACCCAAAGCGGTGGAATTGCTGGCCTTGTTGCAATCGGGCGACATGGATTATGCTTTCGAGTATCTCTCGGTGGCGGTGCAGCATCATTTGCGCTATGTGAAACTGCCGCCGCAAATCAACCTGGGCGATCCGCAATACGCCGATTTCTACGCGCAGGCGAAGGTGCAGGTCAGCGGTGCTCAGCCGGGGGAAACCGTGACCAAGACGGGCGCGCCGATTCTGTATGGCGTGACCATTCCCACCAATGCACCGCACCCCGACCTGGCGGCGGCGTTTCTGGCTTTCGTGCTGGGGCCGCAGGGACAGGCGATTTTGCGGGAAGCCGGCCAACCGCCGCTCACCCCACCCATTGCCGATGCCCCCGACCGCCTGCCTGCCGCCCTTCGCCCGCTGGTGCAGCCGTAACATCTCGACTACCTGACTCTCTGACTATCCGACTACGCGACTCCCTTCCCATGTCTCTTCTCAACTTTCCGAAACCCCGTAACCGCCTGCACCTGGCCTTTGCGCTGCTGGGGGCAGTGCTGGTGGCTTTCATCGCCTGGCCGTTGCTGCGCACTTTGCTGGCCGCCTCGCCTGCGGCGTTGTGGCGCACCTGGCAGGAAAGCGAGGTCAGCGCGGCCATCTTGTTGACCTTTGGCGCCTCGGCAGCCGCGACGGGGCTGGCATTGTTTTTGGGCATTCCCCTGGCGTATGTGCTCGCCCGTGCCGATTTCCCCGGCAAGGCCCTGGTGGAGGCCGTGGTGGATATTCCGGTCGTGGTGCCGCATTCTGCGGCTGGGATTGCGCTGCTCATGGTGTTTGGGCGGCAAACTTTCTTGGGCAAATTGTTCGGGGCCATTGGCATTCATTTTGTTTCGGCGGTGCCGGGCATTGTCATTGCCATGCTGTTCGTCAGTCTGGCCTTTTTGGTGAACGCTGCCCGCGATGGGTTCCGGGCTGTCGATACCCGGCTGGAGGCTGTCGCACGCACGCTGGGGGCTTCCCCCTGGGAGACGTTTTGGCAAATCACCTTCCCGTTGGCCTGGCGCAGCATTTTGTCAGGCATCATCATGATGTGGGCGCGCGGGCTGAGCGAATTTGGTGCGGTGGTGATTTTGGCTTATCATCCCACGGTGGCGCCGGTGTTGATTTTCACGCGGTTCGAGTCTTACGGGCTGGCCTATGCCCAGCCGGTGGCCGCGTTGGTCATTTTGATTTCGCTGGGTGTGTTCTTCGTGTTGCGATGGGTGGGGCGTGATGCGCGGCATTGATGGTCAAAGCCTGAGGTTAGAGCATTTGAGCGTGCAGGCGGGGAATTTCCGCCTGAGCGACCTGACGCTGGAAGTGGCGGCAGGGGAGTATTTCATTTTGCTCGGCCCAACGGGGGCGGGCAAAACCGTGTTGCTGGAAACCATAGCCGGCTTGCACCAGCCGCGGGCGGGGCGCGTGCTGCTGGGCGGGGAAGACGTCACCGCCGCCCCGCCGGAGACGCGCCGGGTGGGGGTGGTGTATCAGCATCATGCGCTTTTCCCGCACATGACGGTGGCCGAGAACGTCGCTTTTGGGCTGACATTGCAGCGGCAGCCGCGCTGGCGGCGGGCGTTGCCCTGGCTGGGGCGCGCGGCCCTGCGGCGGGAAGCACACCATCCCGAGGTGGCCGCGGCGCTGGAAATGCTGCATATCGCTTACCTGGCCGAGCGTTTTCCCACGCACCTGAGCGGCGGGGAACGCCAGCGGGTGGCCCTGGCGCGGGCGTTGGTCATCCGCCCCCGCTTGCTGTTGCTGGATGAACCCCTGAGCGCCCTCGACCCCCAGCACCGGGAAGTCCTGCGCAGCGAACTGCGCCGTCTGCACGCCGAGCTGGGCACCACGGTGGTGCACGTGACGCACGATTTCGAAGAAGCGGTGGCGTTGGGCGACCGCATTGCCGTGTTGCACGCTGGCCGGGTGGAGCAAGTGGGCCCGCCCGAGGCGGTCTTCCGCCGCCCGGCTTCTCGTTTTGTGGCCGAGTTCGTGGGGATGCGGAATATCTTTGCCGCCGAGGCCGAGCCCGGCAACGGTCGGGCTGCCGTGTTACGCCTTGGCGGCCTTGCCGTGGCCGCTGTGGCGGCGCAGCGCGGGGCGGTGCATTTTGCCGTCCGCCCGGAAGACATTGTGCTCGCGCGCCATGCGCTGGATTCCAGCCTGCGGAATGTCTTTCAAGGGCGGGTGACCGAAATAGAGCGCCGGGGCGCGCTTGCCTACGTTACTGTGGCTGTGCCTGCCCCCGCGGGTGAGCCGCTGCCTTTTGTCGCTGCGGTGACGACCCCTTCGCTGGAAAATTTAGACCTGCGGGTGGGCGAAAGCGTGTGGCTGGGCTTCAAAGCCTCGGCGGTGCATGTGTTCTAAAAGGGGA
>CAYYRG010000099.1:4140-6094 GCA_964474015.1 uncultured Anaerolineaceae bacterium
TTGTAGCGATAGTCGGTGACGTAGTCGCGCAGTTTTTCTTCCAAATGCTGCCAGGCCTGCGAAGCGAGGATGTAGCGCGCTGCTTCATACGAGGGTACCAGCGCGGCTGCCAGCACTTGCGGGCCTTCGCCGTAGGCTGTGAACCACGCATCGGTGGGCTGCAGGCCCAGGCGTTGCATTCCGGGCAAAAACTGCTTGATGAGAAACTCGAAATATTCGCGGTCTTTGTCGATGCGGATGTTCCAGGTCATCAGTACCTTGACTTCCACATCAACCTCCTCACGACGGTGCATTGGCGTTTTCCAGCACGACGACTTGCAGTTCGTCGGGGATGCTGGAGCGTGTCACTTTGAGCACCGGCACCGGCGAGACGCCTTCCACGCCCATTTCTTTGAGGAAGCGCGTGACGCTTTCCAGTTTGGGGGTGGTGCCGGGAAGGTGGTAGTGCATGGGCACCACGATGGAAGGCTCCAGCACGCTGATCACCTCGGCGGCTTTCGCAGCGCTCAGGGCGTTGCCGCCGCCAACGGGCACCAGAGCGACATGCACCGTGCCCAAGGCTTCGATTTCGGCCTGCGTAGGCACGCGGCGCATGTTCCCCAGGTGGGCTACGGTGACACCGTCGTAGTCGAACAGGAAAAGGGTGTTGCGGGGTTGGCCGTCTTTGCTTTTGCCCTTCCCGTTGGTGTGAATGGCGGTGATAAACACCCCGCCGATTTCATACTCGCCGGGGCCGGTTAACACGTGCCGCACGCCACGCACGGCTTTGACGTGGTTGTGGCCAGGCGCGTCGGTGCTGATGGTGACGACGTCGGCTTTCAACTTCAGCGGCGGCAGCCCCACCGCAGCCGGGTCGTACGGGTCGGCGACAATGGTGGTCATGCGCCGCTGGGTGAGGCGAAAGCAAGAGTGTCCGTACCAGGTGATTTCCATGGCGCAATTATAACAGACCTTGGCCGCGCTGCCTGCGCGCGGCGAGCGGGCACTCACGAGTTGTAGAAAGTCCCAAGAGGATCTCACCTCTCCCCCGCCGCCGCCCCTTCGACTTCGGGTTTCGCTTGTGCTGAGCCTTGCCGAAGCGCTTACGCTCCACCCTCAGCCGGGGGTGAGATTCCCCACCAGGCCGTTACGGCTTTTTCGGCGGGCGGGGGCCTAAAATGGCTGTGCCCACCCGCACGATGGTCGCGCCTTCTTCTACCGCGACTTCAAAGTCCGCGCTCATGCCCATGGAAAGCTCATCCCATGCAGCGGCGGGAAAGCGGCGGGCAAGGAAGTCGCGCAAAGCGCGCAGGCGGCGGAAATAGGGGCGCGCCGCTTCAGGCCGGGCAACCGGTGGCGGCACGGTCATCACGCCGCGCACTTCCAGGTGGGGAAGCGCGACGATGGCTTCTACATCGGGCAGCAGGGCTTCCCACTGGGCCTCGTCCCAGGCAGGCCACCCAAACTTGCTTTCCTCGCCGCCGACGTTGAATTCCAGCAGCACGGGCAACACTCGTCCGGCTTCGGCGGCCAGTGTTTCCAGCCGCTGGGCCAGGGGCAGCCGGTCCAATGAGTGCAGCATGTCGTAGTGGGAAACCACCAGCCGGGCTTTGCGCCGCTGGACATGGCCGATCATGTGCCAGCGCACATCGGGCTGGGTGATGACGCCCATTTTGGCAACGCCTTCTTCGGGGTAGTTCTCGCCCAGATCACGCGCCCCGGCAAGCACCGCGGCCTGGGCTTTTTCCACCGGCTGCCCTTTGGTGACCACGACCAGCCTGATCTCGTCGGGCGAGCGGTGGGCGCGTTGGGCCGCGGCGGCGATGCGTTCCAGCACCTGGGTGTAGTTCTCCCGAATGCGGGTGAGCAGGTCGGCTTGTTGGGCCATAAAGCACCTCGTGAGCGAAGGATGAAGGGGGCTGTGCCCTGATTATACGCCTGCCGGGCCAGGGCGGCGGCTGCTTTCGGCGGGATG
>CAYYRG010000100.1:0-5999 GCA_964474015.1 uncultured Anaerolineaceae bacterium
ATGTTCTCCGCGTGGAACAAGGGGGAAACGGCGCGGAGCAAGTCCGCGTCCTTCTCGGGATGGCCCATGCGGGTGTGGAAAAGGGCAACCATGGGCTTCCAGTAGGGCGGGATGCTTTCCAGCAGGGTAAACAGGTTCGAGGGTCCCACGATGTCCACGCCGCAGGCGTACAGGTTGGGCGTGAAGGTCAGGCCGGCGAGGGTGGCGTAGCCGCCGTAGGAGCCGCCCATGATGCCGATGCGCTGGGGAGCGGCGATGCCCTGCTCAATGAGCCAATGGACGGCGTCGGTGAGGTCGTCCTGCATCTTGCGGCCCCATTGCTTGTTGCCTGCATTGAGGAAGGCCTTGCCGTAGCCCACCGAGCCGCGGAAGTCTACTTGCAGCACGGCATAGCCGCGGTTTGCCAGCCATTGGGCAATGGGTTCCCAGCCCCAGAAATCGCGCGCCCAGGGCCCGCCATGGGGGTAGATGACCGCCGGCAGGCCCTTGGGTTCCACACCGGGCGGCAGGGTCAGGTAGCCGTGCAGGGTGAGGCCGTCGCGCGCGGCAAACTGCACCGGCTTCCGCTCGGCCAGGGTGTATTTTTCGATTTCTGGGCGGGCAACGAACAGCAACCGATGCTGGCCTGTCTCGCGGTCGTAGAGGTAATAATGCACCGACTGGCGGTCGCCGTCGCAGGCCACGATCCAGCGGCGATTGTCCAGGTCGCGGCTGACGATGTTTACTTCCCGCTCGGGCTCGATTTGGGCCACGCGGTCGAAATCGGGCTGGAGGGTGGAATCGAGAACGATCCAGGCTTGCCGGTCGCGGTATATGGCGATGGCTTCGGGATGTGCAGCGCGCGGATGAAAGAGCAGGCCCTCGCCGCCTGGTGTGAGGCCGAGGTCGTAGGCGTCGTCCCGCGCGAGGATGCGTTCTTCGCCATGGGTCAGGTCGTAGGCGCGCAGCGAGGCAGTGTTTTCTCCCACGCTGCTGAGCAGGTAAAGAGTGTCGCCGCGCAGTTCCAGCGGCGCGACCAGCATGTCGTCCAGCCCCCAGCGGTAGAAGGGGCGCCATGTGTTGCCTTCGCGCTGCAGCAGTTCGCCGCCGCCGTCATCGGTCGAGCGGGTGGCGATGCGCACCTGCAGGCGTTCGTCGGCCAGGAAGCCCGTCGCGCCGAGGTCGTTTTGCTGCACCAGGGTGCGCTCGCCGCTGGGAAGATGCAGCCGATAGATGTCGTGCAGGGCCGGGTTGCGGTCGTTGAGGGCGATGAGGATGTCGTCTGGCGTGTCGGGGTGGATGCCAGCGAAGCGGGCCTGGACGCCCTCGCCGGGGGTGAGCAGGCGGGCTTCCCTGCCCTGCGGCGAGGCCGCGTAGATGCGCCAGTTTTCGTCGCCGTCCTGATCTTGAATGTAGAGCAAATCGCCGTTGTAGGCCCACAGGAAAGCCTGGATACCGCGCCCGCGGTCGGCGGTGACGCGGCGCGTCTCGCCGGTGGTCAGGTCTTGCACCCAGAGGTTGAGCACGCCTTCCCACGGATGAAGGTAGCCGATGCGCCGTCCGTCGGGGGAGATGCGCACCTGGCTGTATTCCGGGTTGCCGAAGAGGGTTTCCAGGGGAATGAGCGGCACGGTGGGGGTGGTCATGGGGGATTTCTCCTGAAAGGGGGCGCGCCTTGAAAGGGCGCGAGATGGTTGGGGGTTAGGGCACTGCGCATGGCGGGCTTCTGGAAGGAGCGAACAGCACCCGCGATTTCATTTTACCGCGGGTGGGCGTTGCAGAGGCGGCGGTAGTATGCCTTTTGGAGGGGTTTTGGGGTGAGAGCGTTGGCTAATTGCGGACCGCGAAGCGTGCCTTGCTCTGACAAAGCCGACGGCTCTGTGTTTTGTCTCAGCTCACGCCTGAACTCACACTACCCCTCTTGCTTTTTCTCTCATCTTCTGCTAAAGTAAAAGCGTCGGAAAGGTCAGACGATTGCCCACCGCTGCTTCGCGTTTCCCCCTGACCGGATGTGCCTTCATGTTGGTCCAATCCAAGCCGCTGGCTGCCCAGGTTGAGCACATTTTGCGCAAGCGTCTGCGCGAAGGGGTCTATGCGCCGGGCACGCGCATGCCTTCCGAAAGCGAACTGGCAGCGGAGTTTGGCGTCAGCCGCGCGACGGTGCGCACGGTGCTCGCCAAACTGGCCGCCCACGGCCTGGTGTTGCGCCGCCAGGGGGATGGCACCTATGTCAACGGGCGGTTAGGCCAAAGCAGCGCCCATTTCGGCAATCTTTGGGATTTCAATTGTTTGATTGAAAGCAGCGGGTTTGCTGCGACCATCCGCCTGCTCAAACGCGAAGTTCGTGCGGCAAATGAAGAAGAGGCCCGCGCCCTGGCAATTCAGCCCGGCGCGGGTTTGCTTTTTCTTCAACGCTTGTTCCTGGCCGATGACAAACCGGTCATCTTAGCCGACAACGTTTTCCCCGTGGCGCTGTTTCGGGTGCCGCCGGAAGCGGTGGATGGCACACGGCCTATTCGCCAGTTGCTGCGGGAATTCGCGGGCCGCGAGATTTCCTTTGCCATCACCGAAATCCATGCAGTGCCTGCCCCGCCGGAAGCCGTGGCGTTCCTGGCTCGCGAGGCGGGAGCGGCGATGCTTCGACTGAAGATGTCTTTTTATGGAAAAGACAGCACGCCCCTGGTGATGGGGCAGAGTTATTTCGACGATCAGGTGCTTCACCTCAGCCTGGTGCAGGCGTGGTGAGGCAGCCCGGTCGGGGCTGTGTTTAGGAGGATTGCCAGTGCGTTCACGCTGGGGTGCCCTTTTTGACCTTTCGTTGCCTGTCATTGCCACCTTGCTGGCGTTGCTGGTGGGCGCGGTGATGTTGCTGTTCCTCAAGGCCAACCCGCTCCAGGCTTATTGGGCGCTGGTGGTGGGGGCCTTTGGCAGCACCAATGCTGTGGCCGAAACCTTAGTCAAGGCCACGCCCTTGTTGCTGGTGGGGCTGGGCATTTGTATTGCTTTTCAGGGGAATGTGATCAACATTGGCGGCGAGGGGCAGATGATTGTGGGCGCCATTTTGGGCACCTGGGTTGGGCTGCACTTTCCTCACTGGCCGGGATGGCTGATGATTACGTTCGCTTTGGTGATGGGCTTTGTTGGGGGGGCGATTTGGGGCGGCATCGCCGGGGCGCTGAAGGCCTATTTTGGGGTGAACGAGATTTTGAGCACGGTGATGATGAACGCGATCGCCGTGCAGTTGATGAATTATTTGCTGCGCGGGCCGATGATTGACCCCGCGCAGGCGGCGATGGCTTCCAAGATTCCGCAGACGGCGCGCCTGGCGATGGCCTACCGCCTGCCGCGGCTGGCGCCCACGCGCCTGCACCTCGGCGCGTTGATTGCCCTGGTGTTGGCCTTTGTGGTCTATATTTTCCTGTGGCGCACGGTGTGGGGCTACCGCATCCGGGCGGTGGGGAAGAACCCCCACGCGGCGCGCTATGGCGGCATTCCGGTCAAGCGCTATGTGGTGCTGGCGCTGTTGCTGAGCGGCGCGTTCGCCGGGCTGGCGGGCGTGATTCAGGTTTATGGCGTGAACTATCGCATGATTACCGACGGCTCGGCCACCGGGTTTACGGGCGGCGCAGGTTTCAACGGTATTGTGGCTGCGCTCTTCGGCCACTTGCACCCCATCGGCACGATACCGGCTTCGGTTTTGTTCGGCGCGTTGCTGGTGGGGGCGAACAAGATGCAGCGCGTCGCGCAGGTGCCTTCGGCCCTGATTACGGCGTTGAACGGGTTGGTGGTGGTGTTTGTGGTGAGCAGTGAAATCTGGCGCATCCGCCGCCAGCGCCGCCGCCTGGCGGCCACGGCTGAGGAAAGCGAAACCAGCCCCCCGCAGGCCGCTGATGCCTCGCCGCCGCCTGCTTCGTGAGGCGCGGCGGGGTTTAGAGGCGTTCCTGGCTGACGATGAGGTAAGCGCATGATTGCCAAACTTTTTTCTGCTTCGGTTCTGATCGGCATTCTGGCTTCTGGCGTGCGGCTGGCCGCGCCGTATCTTTACGCCACCATTGGCGAAACCTTCGGCCAGCGCAGCGGGGTGCTCAACCTCGGCGTGGAAGGGCAAATGCTCCTGGGTGCGTTTTTTGCCTTCTATGTCACCCTGGTCACGGGCAGCCTCTGGCTGGGAATGCTGGCCGCGGCAGGCGTGGGCGCCCTGATGGGACTGGCGATGGCTTTTGTTACCGTCAACCTGCAGGCCGAGCAGGGTATCAGCGGCATTGGCTTCTATTTGTTTGGCCTGGGGTTGAGCGATTTGCTCTTCCAAAAACTGGTCGGCACGGTGAAGACCATCCAGGGCTTCCCCTCGATTCACATCCCTGTCCTGAGCGACCTGCCGGTGCTGGGGCCGGTGCTTTTTCAGCACAACGTGGTGGTCTATGCTGCCTATGCGCTGGTGCCCGTGGCGTGGTTCGTGCTCAACAAAACGACCATTGGGTTGAAAATCCGCTCGGTGGGCGAAAACCCGCAGGCGGCGGATTCGTTGGGCATCAGCGTGGCCGCCGTGCGTTACTACACCATCATTCAGGGCGGCGTGCTTTCGGGCATCGCGGGCGCGGCGCTTTCCATTGGGCTGCTCAACGTCTTCCAGCAAAACATGACCAGCGGGATGGGCTTTATCGCGGTGGCGTTGGTGTATTTTGGGGCCTGGCGCCCGTTGGGGGTGCTGGGCGGCTCGTTGCTGTTTAGCATGGTCAACGCTTTGCAGCTGTGGATGCAGGTGCTCGGGGTGCCCATCCCTTCGGATCTGGCCGTGATGATGCCGTATGTGCTCACCATTTTGGTGCTCATGGCGACGGTCTCGAAAGTGCGCGCCCCTGCGGCGCTTGCCAAGCCCTTCGAACGGGAAACGTGATTCCCGGCGGGGCGGGCAAGCGATGGCTTCCCTGCGCTTTTAGCGCCTTGTGCGCTTGGTGTTCGTTCCTGTTCGTTCGCTTTTCCCCATAGTAAGGAGGACCCGATGCGCAAGAAACTTTCTATTCTCGTCTCGGTATTGCTGGTTGCGGCGTTCGTGCTGGCCGCCTGCGGGAAGGCCACCCCCGCGCCCACCAAGACCGAAGCCCCCAAGAAGCCCTTCCGCATTGCCGTCGTGCTGCCCAGTTCCATCAACGACCTGGCGTTCAGCCAGAGCATGTATCAGGCGCTGCTCGCCGTGCAGAAGCAGATGGGCGGCAAAGATGCCATGCAATTCGTGTATTCCGACGGCATGTACAAAGTGGACGATGCGGCGGCGGCTATTCGCGACTATGCTTCTCAGGGCTATGACCTCATCATCGCCCACGGTTCGCAATATGGCTCTTCGTTGCAGGAAATCGCCCCCGACTTCCCCAAGACCAGTTTCGCCTGGGGCACCACGGTCGACACCTTCGGCCAGCCGAACGTCTTTGCCTACGAAGCGGCTTCTGAGGAAGGCGGCTACGTCAACGGTGTGATGGCGGCGAAACTTTCCAAGAGCGGCGTCTTGGGCGTGATTGGGCCGATCGAAACCGGCGATGCGCAGCGCTATGTGGAAGGCTTCATCGCCGGCGCGAAGGCCACCAACCCCAACATCAAGGTCAACGTCACCTGGACGGGCTCGTTCTCCGACGTTTCTGCTGCTGCCGAGGCTGCCAACACCCATATTGCCGCCGGCGCCGATGTGCTCACCGGCACCGCGCAGATGGTGGTGGGCGCGATCGGTGTGGCCAAAGAGAAGGGTGTCTTGTGGTTCGGCACCCAGGCCGACCAGAGTTCCCTCGCCCCCAACATCGTGGTCGCCAACCAGGTATATCACTGGGAAGTGGTGCTGACCAAGATGATCAACCTGATTCAGCACGGCACGTTAGGCGGTCAGGCGTTCACCATCAACTTGAAGAACGGCGGCGAGGTCATCGAATATAACCCGCAGTACAAACTGCCGCCTGAGGTGAAGAAAGCCGCCGAAGATGCCATCAAGGGCATCGAAGATGGCACCATCAAGATCGAGCTGAAGAAATAAC
>CAYYRG010000101.1:0-5977 GCA_964474015.1 uncultured Anaerolineaceae bacterium
GTGCCTCTTCCACCGCAACGCAGGCCCTGGAAAGGTGTATACTTATTAGCGTGGTTCTTATTCCCATTCAAGGAGTGTTCTTATGCTCACGGTCCGTCAAATCGATACCACCAATCGCGCCGACGTGCGTAAGTTTGTCAAGTTTCACTACGACCTTTATCGTGGCACGCCGCAATGGGTGCCCCCTTTCATCCGTGACATTGAGTTTGCCCTTAACAAACAGAAACACCCCTTCTACGAACATTCCGATGCCGACTTCTTCATCGCAGAACGCGATGGCGAGGTCGTGGGGCGCATCTCGGCGCTGGAGATCAAGCCCTACAACAAATATCACGGCAAGAAAACCGCCAGTTTTTATTTCTTCGACGTCATTGAGGATCTGGAAGTCGCCAAGGCGCTTTTCGCTCGGGTAGAGGAATGGGCCCACAAGCGTGGCCTGGATACCCTCGTTGGCCCCAAAGGCTTTAGCGCTTTCAACGGTTACGGCATTCAAATCGAGGGATTCGAGCATCGCCAGATGATGGACATGATGAACTACAACTTCCCCTACTACCCCAAATTCATGGAAGCGATGGGGTTCGAGAAGGAAGTGGATTTCGTCTCAACCTATGTGCACGCCCCCGATTACGAATTGCCGGAACGTATCCACCGCATTGCCCGGCGTGTGCAGGAACGCGGCACTTTCCGGGTGCACACTTTCAAATCCACGCGTGAGATTCGGCGCTGGGCAAACAAAATCGGCGAAACCTATAACAACACTTTCGTCAACAACTGGGAATATTACCCGCTGAGCGAGCGGGAAATCAAATACATTGTGGACACCTTAGTGCTGGTGGCTGTGCCGCGCTACATCAAGGTCATTTTGCATGGCGACGACGAGATTATCGGCTTTCTGTTTGGCTTTCCCGATGTCTCGAGAGCCATGCAACGCGCGAAAGGCCATCTTTACCCCTGGAACATTGCCGACCTGCTCATTGAGCGTGCCCGCACCAACTGGATTTCGCTCAATGGAGCGGGCGTGTTGCCAAAGTATCATGGGCGCGGCGCAAATGTGCTGCTTTACGAAGAGATGTACCAGACGGTCAAATCGGAAGGCCGCTACGAACATGCCGAACTGACACAGGTGGCTGAGACTGCCCGACAAATGCGGAAGGATCTGATCAACATCGGGGCTAAAGAGTACAAAAATCACCGTGTGTTCCGGAAGGCCATTTAGCCTTCTTTGTTCACGCCCGCGCGAAATGCGCGGGCGCTTTTTTTCATGCGAAAATTGCGCTACGACCTGGTGGGATTGGCTGTTGTGGTAGCCCTGAGCCTGTGGCTGGGAGGGTGTGTGTATGCCGCGCGCCCTGTGACCAGCCCGGCGCTGACAGCGCCTTCGGCTACGGCAACGGCTACACCTTTCGCCCCGGTGACCAACACGCCGCTGCCTCCTACGGCCACGCCATCGCCCACGCTGCCGGCAACGGCTACCCCTCTTGCTTCTCCCACGCCTTCCCCTACGGCCACCCCCGCGCGGCCTGCACGGCCGCGCTATGACTTTACTGCCGCGCTGGATTTTTGGGCCCGCACCCTCACGGTCGACGAGCGCATTGTGTACCCCAACGCCGGCCCCAGCGCGCTCGACCGCCTGGTGCTCAATGTGGAACCGGCTCAGTGGCCCCATGTTTTTTATCTGCAGTCGGCCACCGTTGACGGGCAGCCTGTGCGCGGTGTTCTCAGCGGCACCCGGTGGGTTGTGCCGCTTCCCGAGCCGTTACGCCCGGGGCAAAGCCTGGTGCTGGAAATCCATTACCGGCTTGCGCTTCCTTACCGCACTGGCAGCCGAATTTTTGGTATGGATGCCCGTCAGACCAATTTGGTCGATTGGTATCCCTTTATCGTGCCTTACGATGCCCAGCAGGGGTGGCTGTGGCATAAACCCTGGCCGTTTGGCGACCATTTGGTTTATCCGTCGGCTGATTACGATATTGTCTTGACGCTCAAACATGCCGCTGCGGGCACTCGCATTGCCGCCAGTGCGCTCCCTGATGCTGATGGGCATTATCGGCTGCAGGCAGCGCGCGCATTTGTGTTTTCCCTTAGCCCGTATTTTCAAACGGCCAGAGCGCAAGCCGGGGCGGTGACCATCACGAGTTACTATTGCCCCGAGGTCGCTGTTGGCGGTAAAGCATTGCCGACTTACGCTGCACAAGCCGTTGCCACGTACACCCAGGTTTTTGGCGCTTTGCCCCGGCGGCACCTTGCCATTGTGGCTACCGATGCCCCCGATGGCATGGAATACAGCGGGCTGGTCTTCCTGAGCACCAATTTCTACCGCACTTACCATCGTGCCGTCGTCAGCAATCTGGTCAGCCTGGGAGTGCATGAACTTTCGCATCAGTGGTGGTATGACCAGGTGGGGAACGACCAGGCTATGCACCCCTGGATGGATGAAGCGCTGGCAGTTTACAGCGAATGGCTGTTTTATCAGCGGAACTACCCTGCCGACGTGCGGCTGTGGTGGGGGTTTCGGGTCAATTATTTTCAGCCGCGGGGCTACATCAACCGCAGCATTTACGATTACACCTCGTTCCGCCCCTACGTCAATGCCACCTATCTGCAAGGGGCGCGTTTTCTGGAAGCCCTGCGTCGCCGCATGGGCGACCAGGCTTTCTTTGCGTTTCTGCGCGATTACTATGCTCAAATGCAGGGACGCATTGCCACGCCGCAAGATTTCTTCCGTATTCTCGATGCCCACACCGGCTCATATCAAGACATCGTGGCGCGCTATTTTGCCCCCTGACCGGGAAAAGCAATACCGCTCACGGGCGAGGAAGGTGTCTGGCCGTGAGCGGTATTTGTGTTTTTGGAGCAGCGGTAGCTCTGGCCCGCGAAGTCAATCGCGCAGGGATTTCATGTGGCTCATTTGCTGGCTTTCGCTCATCTGGGCAAAGCGGGCTTTCAGGGCGGCATCCACATGCGGTGGCACCATGGTGCTGACGTCGCCGCCCAGCGAGGCGATTTCTCGCACTGTGGTCGAAGAAAGAAAGGTGTGTTCTTCGTTGGTGATGAGCATCACCATTTCAATGTCGGGGGCAAGGCGGCGGTTCGCGAGGGCCATGCGAAACTCGTTTTCAAAGTCTGAAAAGACCCGCAGGCCGCGCACGATGACCTGCGCGCCGATCTGGTGACAGAAATCTACCGTCAGGCCGCTGTAGCCCATCACGCGGATGCGCTCGTGCCCGCGAAAGGCTTCTTCGACCAGCGCGATGCGTTCCGCGGGAGAAAAAATCAGGTTTTTGAGGGGGCGGTCATATACGGCCACAATGACCTCGTCGAACAGTTGGGCTGCCCGCAGGGCAATATCCATGTGGCCGTAATGAATGGGGTCGAAACTGCCGGGGAAAATGGCTTTGACCATGACTAACTCATCTCTCCCTCGCCGGAGCGCCAAAAGCGTGCCAGGCGCTCGGCCAGCAAGCGGTGTTCGGGGGCTTTCAGTTCAGGGTCGGCGGCGATTACTTTCTGAGAAAGGTTGCGCGCCTGCTCAATGAGATGTACGTCAAGCAGATTTGCCATCCGCAGGCGGGTGTCTTCGAACCCGGATTGGCGGGTGCCGAAGAATTCGCCCGGCCCACGCTGTTGCAGGTCTTTCTCGGCGAGGGCAAAACCGTCGGTGGTTTCCACCAGGGCTTTCAGGCGCTCGTTTTCTTCGGCGGCGTTCTCGGTTTCGGGAATCAGAATGCAGTAAGCCTGCTGCCCGCCGCGGCCAACCCGCCCGCGGAACTGGTGTAGCTGAGCCAGCCCAAAGCGATTGGCACCCTCGATGATCATCACCGTGGCATTGGGCACGTCCACACCGACTTCCACCACCGCGGTGGAAACCAGGATGTGGAACGCACCGTCATGGAAGCGCGCCATCACCTCGTCTTTTTCGGCGGGCGTCATCTTCCCGTGGAGCAGCCCCACTTTCAGGTCGGGGAAGACCTCATTTTGCAGGCGGCGGTGGGCTTCCACCGCGGCCGGGGTGTTGGCCAGGGCTTCGCTGCCTTCGATCAGAGGGTAAATGATGAACGCTTGATGCCCGGCTTCCACCTCGCGGCGGATGAGACGATAGGCACGCTCTCGCTCGCGCGGCATGAGCAGGTATGTGCCTACCGGCTGGCGGCCGGGCGGCATTTCGTCCATCACGGTCAGGTCCAGGTCGCCATAGATGGTCAGCGCCAGCGAGCGCGGGATGGGGGTGGCCGTCATCACCAGAATGTGGATGTTTTCCCCTTTGGCGCGCAGGCGGGCGCGCTGGCGCACCCCGAAGCGGTGCTGCTCGTCGATGACTGCCAGTTGCAGGTCGGCGAATGCGACGGGGTCTTCCAGCAAGGCGTGGGTGCCCACCAGCACTTTGACCTCGCCGGAAGCCAACCCCGCCAGGATTTCGCGCCGCTCGGCCGCGGGGGTGCTGCCCACCAGCAGGCGAATTTGTTCCGGGGCAAGCACGCCTTCTTCTTCGGCCAAAAGGCGTTGCAAACTGCGGTGGTGCTGCTCGGCCAAAATGGCGGTCGGTGCCATCATCGCGGCCTGCGCGCCGTGCTGCACCACCATGGCCATCGCGAGGGCAGCGACCACCGTCTTGCCGGAGCCAACATCGCCTTGTAACAGGCGGTTCATCGGATGGCCAGAAGTGAGGTCGCGGCGGATGTCGTCGAGGGCGCGCTGCTGAGCGCCTGTCAGGCTAAAGGGCAGGCGGCCCAGGCGGGCTTCCAGCCAGGCGTCGTCCACCGGGAAGGCGCGCGCCGTGCGCTGCCGCCAGGCTTCGCGCTGACGGAGCACGCCCAACTGCAGCAGGAAGACCTCGTCGAAGGCCAGGCGCCGCTGCGCTGCCCGCAGGGCTTCCCATGAATCGGGAAAGTGGACCTGCTGGAGGGCGGTGGGCAGGTCGGGCAGGGCTGCTTCTTCTCGCAGCGCCGCTGGCAGTGGGTCGGGCACTCGCGGCGCCCATTGGCTCACCACCTGGTGCATCACGCGACGCATCCACCGCTGGGTAATTTTGGCGGTGAGGGGATAGACGGGGACGATACGCTTGGTGCTCAATTGTTCGGCGGTTAGCGGTTCCCATTCCGGGTTGTTGAGTACCAGCCGCCCCAGGTACTGGTCGATTTTTCCGGCCAGTGCCACGGCCATGCCTTTGCGCAGCCGGTCGGCCACCCATATTTGATTGAACCAGGTCACCCGCAACGCGCCGCTGCCGTCGGAAACGATGGCTTCGACCATTTTCCGCTTGCCGCCGTGCAGCGTCCGCACCATGATTTTGTCGACTGTGCCGAGCACGGTGACCTGCTCGCCATAGCGCAACTGACGGATGGGCTTGCACTGGCTGTAATCGTCGTAGCGGCGCGGCAGGTGATAAAGCAGGTCTTCAAGGGTGGTGATGTTCAGCCGCGCCAGGGTTTTGGCACGCCGTGGGCCGACATCGGGCACCACCGTGACGGGCTTTTGCAGCGTCTCTGGCGAGACGGGCTCGGCGGCCTGGGAAGGCAGCGCCGCCGCGGGCGGGGCGCTGGCAGCCGCAGGCGTCGGGGTTGGGGTGGCAGGCTGTGCCCGGTGGGCGGGGGCGGCCTGGCGTGGGGCCGGAGATGGGGCCGGTTTGGCAGACGCTCCGCCCTCCCCCAGGCTCATTTCGTTCGTCAGCCCCAAAGTGCGGCGGATGCGTGCCCAGAGCCCGTGAAGCACTTCGGCGCGTGAAGCGGGTGAAAGGCGCCCATAATCGCGCAGGCGGGCGCTCACGGCGCGAATCAAGTCTTCCGGCAAGCCGTCGGCGCGTGCTTCGGCTTCCCAGTTTTCTAACATGCGCCCCAGCCCGCCCATCACCGCGCCGTTGTCGTAGCCGCGCTGGGCTTCCAGGCTGAAGAATTTATGCAGTTTTTCCACACTGGGTTGAATGCTCATAGGGAAGTATTTTACCATGCGCGAGGGCAGGGGGCGCTTGCTTTGTGTGGAG
>CAYYRG010000102.1:0-5934 GCA_964474015.1 uncultured Anaerolineaceae bacterium
GTTGCCATCTTGTGGCGTCGGTGCATTGCGATGGATTTTTTGCGGTAAAATAAAGCCACACCGTCGCGAGGAGGCACCGTTGATTGGCTTTTTGGTTTATCTTATCAATCTTGTGGCGAACGTTTTGGAACTCATTGTGGTTGTGGATGCCGTGCTCTCGTTTTTCATGCATCCATTGCATCCCATCCGGGTGGCATTAGGGCGCATTGTGCGCCCCTTGCTCGCGCCGATTCAGCGAGTGATCCCGCCTGTGGGTGGTTTCGACCTCAGCCCTATTGTGCTCATTTTCCTGATTGAAATTGTTCGTAGTGTCCTCGTTCATTTTTTGCTTGGGTTGGCATGGTGAGGAAAACAATGAAACGAAAGTTCCGCTTTCACAACGGCAAGACGGGCTCGGCGCTGGCGGTGCGGGTGACGCCGCGGGCCTCCCGAGACGAAATTGCAGAGGTGCTGAGCGACGGCACCATTCGCATTCGCCTGACCGCCCCGCCCGTAGAGGGGAAGGCTAACAAAGCCCTCATCAAGTTTTTGGCGAAAGTGCTGGATGTGGCGCCTTCCCGCATTGAGATCGTGGCGGGGGAAGGCGGCCGCGACAAACTGGTTTCCATTGTCGATATGGATGTGGAAGCCGCTCAGCGTAAAATCATGGAACACCTGGCGCAACCTTGACACGCCTCGCGTTGGAAAGCAGCCCCCCATGTGGGGGCTTTTTTGTCGCCAGCCTCGGGGGATGGTGGTGCTATAATGGAAACAACCGGGCCAGGGGAGCCCGATGCCTGATTTGTGGAGGTGTGCATGACCGCTTTAGGTGCCGGCCGTGGCTTCGTTCCGCCGCCGATTACGCGGGTGGAAGAGACGGGCCTCTCTGCCCTCTGGCTGCAAGACCTGGCCTTGAAGATTCTCTATTTTCAAGGATACCTGACAGGCTATGACATTGCCGAGGCGATGGCTTTGCCGTTTACCGGCCTGGTCGATCAATTGTTGGACACGCTCAAGCGAGAAAAATTGATCGAAGTCAAAGCCTCGCGCGGTGGCCTGGGGTCGGGGGTCTATGAATATGCCATTACAGAGGCCGGGCTGCGGCGCGCACGCGAGGCGCTGGCGCGCAGCCAGTATGCCGGGCCGGCACCGGTGCCTTTGCATGTTTACAACGAGGCCATGCGGAAGCAAAGCCGCTCGCGGATGACCGTGACGCCGCGGGTGATGCGAAAGGCGTTGGCTTCGCTGGTGCTTTCTGAAAAGACCTTCCACCGCATTGGCCCGGCGGTCAATTCGGGGGCTTCCATTTTCCTCTATGGCCCGCCCGGCAACGGGAAGACCACCATTGCCCGCGCCATTGGCGATATGGTGCTCTCCGAGGCGATTTACATTCCCTATGCCCTCTATGTGGATGGGCAGGTGGTCACCCTGTACGACTCGGTCAACCACAAGCGCGCCCCCGACGAAGATACCACCGGGCGCGGCACCGGCTCGTTGCGGGCCAGCAAGCGCCGCGACCCCCGCTGGGTGCGCATCCATCGCCCTTTCATCATGGTGGGCGGCGAGTTGACCCTCGCCAACCTCGACCTGATTTTCGACGACGTCAACAAGTTCTACCAGGCACCTGTGCAGGTCAAGGCCAACGGCGGCATTTTGCTGGTCGATGACTTTGGCCGTCAGCAGGTGCGCCCGCGCGACCTGCTCAACCGCTGGATCGTGCCGCTGGAAAACCGCATCGACTACCTCACCCTGCACACCGGGCGCAAAATCGAAGTGCCCTTCGATGTGCTGGTGGTCTTCTCGACCAACCTCCCGCCGAAAGACCTGGTCGACGAAGCCTTTTTGCGGCGGCTGCGCCACAAAATTTACATCGGCGACCCCTCTTACGGCGAATATCGGGAAATCTTCCGCCGGGTGGCGCAGGCCAAGGGCGTGGCTTACAGCGACCAGGGGCTGGCTTACCTCTTGCAGGAGTGGTACATCAAGCGCGGGCGTAAATTGCGCGCCTCGCACCCGCGCGATATCTGCGACCAGATCATCGACATTGCCCGCTACCGCGGCATCGAGCCAGCGATGACGCGGGAACTCATCGACCAGGCCGCCGCGGCTTATTTCGTGGACCTGTAAGCCATGTTGCCCCTCTGGAAGCACCTCCCCCGCCCGCTCATCATCGCCCATCGCGGGGCCTCGCACGACGCGCCGGAAAACACCCTGGCCGCCTTCCGCCTGGCCGTGCGCCAGCACGCCGAAGCGGTAGAACTGGACGCCAAACTGAGCCGCGATGGCCGCATTGTGGTCATGCACGACAACACTGTCGATCGCACCACCGACGGCCACGGCGCAGTGCGCCACATGGACTGGGCAGCCTTGCGCGCCCTCAGCGCGGGTGGGCAACCCGGCGACCCCGAAACGGCCATCCCCTTGCTGGAAGACGTCCTGCGCGCGGTCACGCCTGACCTGCTGGTCAACATCGAACTGACCAACTACGCCGCACCGCTCGATGCCCTGCCGGTCAAGGTGGCCGAACTGATCGCCACGCTGGGCGTCGCCGACCGGGTGTGGGTGTCGTCTTTCAACCCGTTGACCTTGCTGCGCTTCGCGCGCCGCCTGCCGGAAGTGCCGGTGGGCTTTCTGGTCGACGTGCGCCGCCCGTGGCTGTATCGCTTCTTCCATCGCCTGGTGCCCCACGCATTGGTGGAACCGCACCGGGCCCTGGTTACGCCCGAAGCCGTGCGGCGCTGGCATGCTGCGGGCAAGGCCGTGGCCGTTTACACGGTGAACGATGCCGCCGAAATGGAACGCCTCTTCGCCTGGGGCGTGGACGGCATCTACACCGACAACCCGCGCCTGGCGCGTGAGGTGCGGGAGGCCTTTCTGGCCCGCGCCGCGCCCGCGGGTTCGCCCTCGCCCGGCGGATAGCCCTTCCGCACCGGACGCGCCGCGCAGGGCCTCGTGCACGACCATTTTCTGGAGGAGAAATGCGCCCTTCCCGCCGCTGGGCCAAAGCCGCCCTGCTGGTGGCTCTGGCGGTTTGGCTCGCGCCGTTGCACGCGCGGGCACAACCCGCGCCTGAAAGCCGGCCTGAGCAATGCGCCCGGCAGGTTTTGGCGCGCCTTTCGCCTGAAGAGCGGGTGGGGCAGCTGTTCCTGGTGGCCTTTCAGGGGGAAGCCCAGGCCACCGATGCTCCGGTGTATCGCCTGATTGCCCAGGCCCATGTGGGCGGGGTGGTATTGCTGCGCGCCAACGACAACATCCCCGGCGGGGAAGACGCTCCCCGTGCCCTGCAAGACGAAATTCGCGCCTTGCAGCGGGCGGTATGGATCGAAGCCCAGCAGGAAACCCTTGACCCTGAAAGCGGTGAAGTGCGTTACCCGCCTTATGTCCCTTTGCTGGTGGCCACGGCGCAAGACGGCGACGGCTACCCCCACGACCAGATTCTGGAAGGCATGACGCCGCTGCCCAGCCCGCTGGCCATTGGCGCGACATGGCAACCCGACCTGGCGCGCGCGGTGGGCGAGGTGCTGGGGCGGGAAACCGCTGCGCTGGGCATCAACCTGCTGCTCGGCCCTCCCCTCGACGTGGCTGCCACGCCTCATCCCGGCAGCCCCGGCGACCTGGGCATCGATACCTTTGGCGGCGACCCTTACTGGGTCGGCCAGATGGGAAAGGCTTACATCCAGGGCGTGCATCAGGGCAGCAGCGGGCACGTCGCGGTGGTGGTCAAGCACTTCCCTGGCTACACCGGCTCCGACCGTTCCCCCGCCGATGAAGTTGCCACGGTGCGCAAGTCGCTGGAGCAACTCAAGCAAATCGAACTGGCGCCTTTCTTTGCCGTGACCTCGGCGGCCAACCCGGCGCAGGTGGCCGATGGCTTGCTGGTTTCCCACATTCGTTATCAGGGCTTCCAGGGAAATATCCGTGCCACGACCCGCCCGGTCAGTCTGGACCCCCAGGCGTTTACCCAACTGATGGCGCTGCAGCCGTTTGCGGCCTGGCGCACCCACGGCGGCCTGACGGTCAGCGACGACCTCGGCAGCCGCGCCATCCGCCGCTTTTACGACCCCACGGAGCAGCGGTTCGACGCCTTCCTGGTGGCGCGCGATGCCCTTCTGGCGGGCAACGATCTGCTTTACCTCGGCATGGGGTTCCACGACCCCAACGACCCCGACCAGCCCACCACGGTGCTCAACACCCTGAAATACTTTTCGCAGAAATATCGCACCGACCCCGCCTTTGCCCAGCGTGTCGATGCGGCGGCTTTGCGGGTGCTGACCCTGAAGTGCCGGCTGTTCGGTAGTTTTACCCTCAATGCCGTGCAACCGCAGCCCGACGCCCTCGCGGTGCTGGGCAAAGGCAGCGACGTTACCTTTCAGGTCGCGCAGCAGGCGGCTACCTTGATTTCCCCCGCACCCACCGACCTGGAAAGTGTGTTGCCTTCCCCACCGCAACGCGGTGAGCATATCGTGCTGCTTTCGGAGGGGCTTTCGTATCAGCAGTGTAGCACCTGCCCGCCCCAAGAGGCGCTTTCGCCGGGGGACTTCCAGCAGGTGTTGCTGCGGCTGTATGGGCCGGGCAGCGGTCAGCAGGTGCGCCCGCAAGATTTTACCCCCCTCACCTTTGCCCAACTGGAAGCCTGGCTGGACGACCCGGCGGCGCACCCTTCAGTGCGCCAGAGCCTGCGGCGCGCCGATTGGGTGGTGGTCGGCCTGCTGGACGTCAACCCCCACGACCCCGCCTCACGGGCTTTTCGTCACTTGCTCGACGCCCAGCCCGGCCTGTTGCGCAACAAGAAAGTGGTGGTGTTTGCTTTCAACGCGCCCTACTACCTGGATGCCACCGACATTTCCAAACTTTCAGCCTACTACGGCCTTTACAGCAAAGCCCCTCCCTTTGTGGAAGCCGCTGCCCGCCTGCTGTTTCGGGAAATCGCGCCCCAGGGGGCGTTGCCGGTTTCGGTGGGCGGGGTGGGCTATGACCTCATCACGGCGACTTCCCCCGACCCGAAGCAGGTCATTCCCCTGACGTGGGATTTCCCGCCGCCGCAGGAAGCCTCGGCGGCTGCCACGCCGTCGGTGACCGAGCCGCTGCGGGTGCAGCCTGACCAGACCGTGCCGGTGCGCACCGGCGTCATCGTCGATCACAATGGCCACCCGGTGCCCGACGGCACGGTGGTGCGTTTTTTGCTCACCACCCCCGGCGGCGATCAGGTGCAGCAAAGTGTGGAGGTCACCACCACCGACGGCATCGCCCGGGCGTCGTTCCAGGTGGCCGAACCCGGCTTGTGGGAAATTCGCGCCCAGAGCGACCCGGCGCGGCAGTCGCAGGTGTTGGCCATCGAGGTGCCGGGCAAACCGGGGGAAGCCACGGCTTCGCCGCAGGCCGGTGTGGAGTTCACGACGCCGCTGCCTGCCGCCACGCCCACGCCTGCGGGGGGCGTGCTGGCCCCGCCGCAGCACCGCCGCGTGGACGGGATGGACTATCTGGCTGCCCTGCTGGTGGCGTTGCTGGTGGGGTGGGGGGCTTATCGCGGCGCATTGCAGCAGGGCATGGCCCGCTGGGGGGTGCGCTGGGGCTTGCTGGCCTTCAGCGGGGGGATGGCGGCGTATAGCGTTTTGGCCGTGGGGGGGAAAGCCGTCACCGCTGCCCTGCAGCGCTGGGGGTACGCGACCGCGCCTGTGACGGCCCTGCTGGGTGCGCTGGTGGGGTTGGCCGTGGGGCTGCTGTGGCGCGCCCTGACCCGTCGGCGGCGCGAATAGGGCGCTTTCCCTGCTGCTGTCTTGCTGCTCTATTCATATCACACGAGGAGGAATGCAATGCCGAAAATTTACGTTGCCGGGCCGTTGTTTACCGAGGGGCAGCGCTGGCTGCTGGAGCGCGTTGACGCGGTCTGCCGCCAGCAGGGTTTCGAAACCTATTTGCCCCACCGCGACGCCGGGCTGTTCGACCGCGATAGCG
>CAYYRG010000103.1:0-5916 GCA_964474015.1 uncultured Anaerolineaceae bacterium
CGCTTTCGCGCCACCCCGTTGGATATTCATCGCATTCAGGCCATTTGCTTTGACATCGACGGCACCCTGAGCGATACCGACGACATTGTTGTCGCGCGCCTGGCGCGCTGGTTGCAGCCTCTGGCCTGGCTGCGCCTGACCGCTGCCCCTGAAAGGCTGGCGCGGCGGCTGGTGATGGCTTCCGAGACGCCATTGAATGAGCTCTACGAAGCCACCGACCGCCTGGGGCTGGACGCGGCGCTGTTGAGGCTGGCCCGCGTGTTGCGGGTCTTCCTGCCTGCCCGGCAGCCTGCCTACCGCCTGGTGCCTGGCGTGCGCGCAATGCTGGCCGCGCTGGCGCCCCATTACCGCCTGGCGGTGGTCAGCGCCCGCCCGCGTCCCTCAACCCTGGGCTTTCTGACGCATTTTGGCCTGACACCCTACTTCCAGCCCTGCATTGCCACCGCTGAGACGTGTGAGCACACCAAGCCCGACCCCGCACCGCTGCACTGGGCGGCTCGCTGCCTTGGTGTGCCGCCGGAAGCCTGCCTGATGGTCGGCGACACCACCGTGGATATTCGCGCCGGCCGCGCCGCTGGCGCTCAAACCGTGGGCGTGCTTTGCGGCTTCGGCGAAGAAGCCGAACTTCGTCGCTTTGGGGCAGACCTCATTTTGCCCACCACTGCCGATCTCGCCACTGTGCTGCTCCCTTCGGCTGCGCCGCCTCCCCGATAGCCTTGTTTCACCCCGCGGCGTCGCGCACCGCGCCTGGCCGGTAGGTACTCTTCGCCCCCCCTGCTTTGGAGTTTCCCATGTCACGCGTCGCCCTGTTTCTGGATTTTGAAAACTTTTATCAAACGCTCAAGCGGCGCACCGTGGGGCGGCACGGCCCTTTCGGCGCTTCGCCTCGCTTGAACTTCGAGCACCTGGTCGATTACATCGAAGAAAACTACGGCCACCTGGCGCGAGAAGATTTTGTCGTTGTGGCCAATTTCACCCATTACAACCCCCAAATTGGAGGGCTCAACCGGGTGGCGACGGTCATCGACGCCCAGAGCTTCCTCAGCCGCAGCGCCCGCCAGCAACAATTTGGCCGCCACAAAGGCAAGAAGTTTGTCATTCGCAACTATGCCGATATGCGGCTGGCCTTCGAGGTCGGGCGGCATGTTGCCACACGCCCTGCCGATATCTACATTCTCGGCAGCGGCGACCATGCCTTCACTGCCATTGGCCGCACCTTGCGGAACATGGGGTTTGATGTCATTTTCCTTGCCGCCGACCCTGATTCCCCTTCGCTCAGCCTGCAAATTCAAACCGAGTTCGACCTGCTTGATTTCGCCGTGACCCAGCGGGAACCCGAACCGGAGCCCGCCGCCCCCCCCACGCCCCAAGAGGAAGCCGACCAGGCCGAGGCGCTGGCTGCCCTCGTGGGGAATCTGCGGCGGGAATTCAGCACGGCCATTCCGGTGGCGCTGGTCGAGGCGCTGCTGGGGCCGGAAGAGGCTGCCGAGGCCATCCGTCGGGCGCAGGGGGCGGGCAAGGTCGATTTGTGGGAAAGCCCCTCCGGCGTGCCGTGCATTTCGCTGCAGAGTGAGCGGCTGTATGGTAAGGTGCAGCCAATGGAAAGCCGCCCGGCGCTGGTGGAAACGGCGCGCCTGTTGGCCGCGGTGCATCGCATTGCCCGCGACGCCCCCCCCACTGCCGACCGTCCCTACTGGCGGCGGGCCTTGCGCGCCCGCCTGGGGCTTTCCAACCGCCAGGCGAAAGGGCTGCTGCAACGCCTGGTGGCCCTGGGGGTGCTGACGGATGGGCGTATGACCCGGCCGCATGTTACCCTTGACGCCGTGCGCGCGCTGCTGACTGCAGCCGGCGGGGGAGGGCAGCACGGTGCGTAGGTTCTTTGCTGGCCTGCTATTGCTGGCGGGGTTGGGCCTGGCGCTAACCTCCTGTGGGCCGGCCACGCCCTGGCCTTCCCCCACCCCCACCATGACACCTGCCCCATCGGCCACGCCTACCCCCACTGCCCTGCCGCCTTCTCCCACCCCCACACCCTACGGCGCGCCCCCGCCTTCCCTCGCTGCCGCGTTAGACACGCTCGAGAACCAGGTGCGTGCCCTGCGCGGGCTGACAAAAACCGCGCCGGTGCGGCGGGTGGTGCTGCCGCCTGAAGCCTATGCCGAGCGCCTCCGGGAGGCCCTCCCCGCGCCCGCCCCGCCCAATGCCGCGGCCTGGCGCACCCTCGATCTGCTGCCCCCTGATGCCGACCTCGCCCCCCAGGTCTGGGACGCCCCCGCCGAGCGCGCCCTGGCCTTCTTCGACCCCGCTTCGCAGACCATTTTCTTCACCGCGCCTCACGGCCTCACCCCCGCGCTGCGGCTGGCTTATGTGCATGCGTATGCTCGCGCGCTGCGCTTCCGCGAGCACGCCTTGCCGCCCTGCGGCAACGACGCCGACCGCTGCGCCGCCCTCCAGGCCCTGGCCGAAGGCGACGCGGCTTACACCGAAACCCTGTGGCTGTTCGCTTACGCCTCGCCTGACGATCTCCAGGCCCTGGCCGAGAGCAACGCGCCGCTCACGGCCTCTCCAGCAACGCTTCCCCTCGCGGTGCTGCAACAGCAGCAATTCGCCGTTCAATGGGGCTTTGCCTTCGTCTATGCGCTTTCGCAAGAGAACGGATGGGCAAGCATCGACGCCGCCTTTGCTCACCCCCCACTGGCCACCGCCCAGATTTTGCATCCCGAAAGTTACCCCGCCGCCCCGCCTGAAACCGTGGCCCTGCCTGCTGCCAGCGCCCTCGCCGCTGCTTTGGGGAAAGGCTGGCAGGAAGATGCCCGCGGCGTTTGCGGCGAGTGGTTGCTGTATCTCATGCTGACCGCCAGCACCCATCCTGATGCCCGCCTCGACGGCAGCGACGCGCTGAACAACACCGCCGGTTGGCGGGGTGGGGCGTGGGCTGTTTTCCACGGCCCGCAGGGGCAACGTGCCTTCCTCGCCGAGGTGCGCTGGGCCGAAGGCGTCGACGCAACGAACTTCGTGCGGGCTTTCGTGCGTTACGCTCGCGGCCGGTATGGCCCCTTGGCCGGTCGGGCGTATCGGGTGCTGTATTGGGAAAGCCCTCACGGCGCGGCGGTGCTGCGTTACAGCGCGACCGAGAAACGCACCGTTTGGGCTTTCGCCCCCAGCCGCGCTGCCGCCGAGGCGTTGTTGCGTGCCGCCAACGCGCCCCACGAATGAGCGCGGGCGTGCCGCACACGGCGGACTGCCCCCATTCCTTGCAGGGGAATGCTGTATAATCACCCCAGGAGGTGCACGATGAACGCAACGAACCTGGAAGGTAAAGTCGCTGTGATTACCGGTGCCTCTCGCGGCATCGGGCGGGCGATTGCCGAAACATTCGCCGCGGCAGGCGCCGCGGTGGTGGTTTCCAGCCGCAAACAGGAAGCCGTCGAGGCCGTGGCCGAGGCCATTCGCGCCGCAGGCGGCAAAGCCCTGGCCGTGGCCGCCCACACCGGCGACAGCGAAGCCGTGGCCCACTTGATCGCCCAAGCCGTGACAACCTTTGGCGGGGTGGATATTCTGGTCAACAACGCGGCCACCAATCCGCACTTTGGGCCGTTGATGACGGCTGAAGAGAGCCATTGGCATAAAATTCTGGATGTCAACCTGGTGGGCTACTTCCGCACCGTGAAGGCCGCTGTGCCCCACATGCAGGCGCGCGGTGGGGGAAAAATCATCAACGTCGCGTCTATTGCTGGCTTGACGCCGCTGGAAGGCATGGGCGTTTACAGTGCCAGCAAAGCCGCCGTGATTATGCTGACCCGCGCGCTGGCTTTGGAACTCGCCGCGTACAACATCCAGGTCAACGCCCTTGCTCCGGGCCTGGTCAAGACCCGCTTCAGCCAGGCATTGTGGGATAACCCCGCCCTGAGCGCCAAAGTGTTGGGCGCCATTCCGGCAAAGCGTATGGCCTCGCCGGAAGAAATCGCCGCCGCGGCGCTCTTTTTGGCTTCCCCCGCGAGCGATTTTGTCACTGGCGAGGCGCTGGTCATCGACGGCGGCCAGCGATGGGCTGCCGGTAAAGTCAGTTAGCTCCCTTCCCCCCAAGCGAGGAGGCTGGTATGGCCGACCAGGTAGATTACCGAATACACGGCGACGATTTGCAGATGGTGGAAATTGTGCTCGACCCCGGTGAGGGTGTGCGTGCCGAAACCGGCACGATGACTTTTATGGAAGACGGCATTGAAATGGAAACCAGCACCGGCGGGGGGTTCCTGAAAGGCCTCAAACGCGCCTTCGCTGGCGAGAGTTTCTTCATTACGACATTCCTCAACCGCGGCCAGCGGCGCGCCAGCGTGGCCTTTGCCGCGCCTTACCCAGGTAAAATCGTACCGGTGGACCTGACTGCGGAAGGCGGCTCGTTCATCTGCCAGCGCGACGCTTATCTGTGCTCGGCGCAGGGCATCGACGTGACCGTGGCTTTCAGTAAACGGCTGGGCGCGGGGCTGTTCGGTGGCGAGGGTTTTGTGCTTCAGCGGCTGGAAGGCAACGGTTTGGCTTTCATCCACGCGGGCGGCACGGTCATCGCCCGCCAACTGGCCGCGGGCGAAACCCTGCGGGTCGATACCGGCTGCATTGTGGGCTTCTCGACCACCGTCGATTACAACATCCAGTTGATGAAGGGCTTCAAGAACATGCTCTTCGGCGGCGAAGGGCTTTTCCTCGCCACGCTGCGCGGCCCGGGGAAGGTGTATTTGCAAAGCCTGCCGCTTTCTCGCCTGGCTGACCGCATTCTGGCGGCTTCTCATCAGCAGGTTGGCGAGAAAAAAGGCATTGACGGCATCGGTGGCGATCTCTTGGGCAACCTGCTCAGCGGTTCGTAGCCATGCGGGTGTTGCTCGACGGCTGGCCGTTGGTGCACGCGCCGCATTCCCCGGCTGCAGTGCACCTGTGGATGGCGTGGGAAGCCCTGCAACAAGCCGGGGAAACCGTGGCGGTGGCCTGGCCTGCGCCGCCGCCCCCGTCGTGGGAAGCCGCCGCAGGAGAAGTGCTGCCTCACCCTGCCACGCCGCGCGGTCGCCTGCGGTGGGAACAGCGCGCTTTAGCGCGACAGGCCGCGCGCTGGCAGGCCGATTTGCTTTATGGAACCGCGGGCTTGCCCCTGCTGAGCAGCATTTCCACCCTGCACGCGCCCGCGCCCGAAGCACTGCGCCCCCGCACCAGCGGCTGGGAACGCCTGCGGCTGGCGCTGGGCGCAGGCGGGGCAGCGCGGGGCGCAACGCTTTCGTCGACGGCTTTGCCACCGCCGCCGCATCTTTCCAGCCCTGCAAACCTTCCTTTACCGCGCCCGCTGCCGGAGGCCTTCGTGCTCTTCCACGCGCCGCTCAGCCCGGCGGCCTGGTCGCAGGCGCTGGAAGCCTGGCTGCGGTGGGCAGCGGGGAGCATTGGGGGCAGTACCCCGCTGGTGGTGCTGGGCGCACCCGATGACCTGGCCGTAGCCGCCCCGCACGAAATTGCCGATACCATCGTTCCCTACCCGGCGGTAGCCCCTGCACTCCTGCCTGCAATATATGCTCGTGCCGTGGCGCTTTTCCACCCTGTCCCGGCTGTGCCGTGGGGCTCACCGTTACGGCTTGCCCTGGCGTGGGGCGTGCCGGTCGTGGCTTGCGACGAGCCGGTCACCGCGGCCATCGTGGGGCCGGCGGCGTATCTCGCACCCTGCGATGCCCTGCGCGACCTTGCTGCAGCCCTGGTGACCGTGGTGGTGGAAGACGACGTCGCTGACACTTTGCGGGAAAGCGGCCAGGCACGCGCTGCAGCATGGGGCAGTGCAGCGTTTCTGCAAGCCGTCTACCGTGCCGCCGGCGCGGGAAGCCGTTAGCTTTTTTCAGTCAGCCCTTGACAGCAGGCCGTTTTCGGGCACAATTAAGCCAACGGCGA
>CAYYRG010000104.1:0-3088 GCA_964474015.1 uncultured Anaerolineaceae bacterium
GGGCGCGGCACCGCCGCGCCCCTACACCCACATCTGCGCCATCTGTGAAATCTGTGGTTTACGCCCTCACCCCTGCCCCTCTCCCAGCGGGAGAGGGGAAAACTCACCATGCGTCAAAAGGGCGCCACGCCCCTGGCCCCACAAGTATGGCGGCTTTCGGCGTTTGGGCTATAATCGGGGCATGAAGGTTTACCTCCGTTCCCGCCGTTGGGCTTTGGGCTATGGCCTGGTGCTGGCCCTTTTTACCGCTGTGCCTTATGCCCTGGCCTGGCAAAGCCAGGGCGCAGCCTGGCGTTTCAGCGGTTTCTTGCTGGGCGTGGAAGACGGCAATTCTTACCTGGCCAAGATGCTTTTGGGGGCCAATGGCTTGTGGCTTTTTCGCCCGCCTTACACCACCTGGCCGATTGCGTCCTTGCCGGTGTTCCTGCCTTACATTGGGTTGGGGAAACTGGCGGCTGGGGCGGCGTTGCATTTGCAGTTGGCCGTGTTGTTTCACCTTGCCCGCCTCGCCGGTGTGGTGGCCGTGACGCTGGCAACTTACGACTTCGCGGCGCTGTTTCTGGCTGAGGAGCGGGGACGGCGGTGGGCGGTGGTGCTGGCGACGGCCGGCGCGGGCCTGGGATGGTTGCTCGCGCCGTGGAAGCGCTTGAGTTGGGCTGGCCCCCTGTGTTTTTATTCGCCTGAAACTTATGGCTTCCTGGCGGCGCTGCTGTTGCCGCATTTGCTCTGGGCGCGGGCGCTGCTGTTGTGGATTTTGCGCCGCGCCTTGCTGGCTGCGCCTGCCAGGCTGGAATGGCGCGCCGGCGTGCTGACAGCGTTGCTGGCCTGGCTGCACCCGTTGGAATTACTGCCCCTGGTGGCGGTGCTGGCGGCCTGGAGCGGCGGTGCGGTGTTCTGGGCGTGGCGGCGTGGTGGGAAAGCGGCTGCCGGGCGCGCCTGGCGGCGCTACGCGCGGCGGGCAGGCCCGGCGCTGGTCGTGGCCGTGGCCGCCGCGGGAGGATACGCCCTTTTGGCCGCCACGAACGCCTATTTGCGCGTCTGGTCGGCGCAAAACCTGATTCCCTCGCCGCCGCCGTGGCAATATGTGCTGGCGTATGGCTGGCTGTTGCCGCTGGTGTGGTGGGGGCGGCGGCGCTGGCAGCGCGGCGGCTGGCGGAAGGCTTTGCCGCTGGTGTGGGTGTTGCTTTTCCCCCTGCTCGTCTATGCGCCGCTCACGGTGCAGCGTCGCCTGGCCGATGGCGTCTGGACGGCCTGGGCGGTTTTGGCCGCTGCGGGGTTGGCCGAAGCCGCCCGGCGGTGGGGGCGCACCCGCGGGCGCAGGCTGGCGTGGGGCGTGCTGGGGGTAGCCGTGGTACCCAACGTGCTGGTGCTGGCAGGGGCGCTGGGCGTTGCCTTCCGCCACGCCCCGCCGGTCTTCCTGCCGCAGGCCGAGGTCGCTGCTTTTCAGGCGCTGCGCGCCCAGGCGGCCTCGGGCGATGGCGTCTTGGCGGCCTATGCTACCGGCAACGCGCTGCCCGCCTGGGCGCCGGTGCGGGTGATTGCCGGGCTGGGGCCGGAAAGTCCGCATTTAGAAGCCCAGGAAGCCGCGCTGCGGCGCTTTTTCTCGCCGGACGCGTCCGATGCCTGGCGGCGCACCTTCCTGCGGGAAAACGGCCTGCGGTGGGTGTTCTGGGGGCCGGCCGAGCGCGCCCTCGGCGGCTGGGACCCGCACCAGGCTGGCTTCCTCTGCCTGCGCTATGAGAGGGAAGGCTACGCCTTTTGGGAGGTGTGTCGGTGAGCCGCCTGCGCCGTGTTTCGCCGCGCGTGCTGCTTTGGCTGGCACCGTTCATTCTGCTGGCCCCTGCGCTGCGGCCGGGCTATGCCCTCTTTTGGGGTACCCCCTCGCTGCAATTCGTGCCGTGGCATTGGTGGGCGTGGGAAGCCCTGCGCCACGGCCATTTGCCGCTGTGGAATCCGTTGTTGGGGGCGGGCGCGCCCCTGGCGGCGAATGCGCAAAGCGCGCTGTTTTACCCGCCGAACTGGCTGCTCGCGCCGTTTGCCGCCTTGGGGGGGCGCGTGGGGCTGGCGTGGGCGCATGGCCTGCTGGCGGCGCTGCACCTGGCGTTGGCCGGTTGGGGGATGGCCAGGCTGCTCGACGATTTTGACGCCCCCGAACCCGCGCCCACCGTGGCCGGGCTGGCGTATGCCCTTTCGGGCTACCTGGTGGCGCGGTTGGGCTTTTTCAGCATCAATGCCGCCGCGGCCTGGATCCCGTGGCTGTTGTGGGCGGCGCGGCGGGTGGCGGAAGCCCCTACCCGTCGCCGCGTGGCGGGCCTGGCGGCCTTGTGGGGCCTGCAACTCCTGGCCGGGCACGCCCAAACGGCCTGGTACACGGCGTTGCTGCTGGCCGTGTGGAGCCTGTTCTGGCTGCGGAAGCCGTTAGGGCGGCGGCTGGCGGCGCTGGCCGCGGCGGCTTTCCTTGCCTTGCTGCTGGCTGCGGCGCAATGGCTTCCCACCGCGGTTTATCTGTTGCAATCGCAGCGGGCAGGCGGCGCGCCTGCCTGGGCTTTGGATTATTCTTTCTGGCCGTGGCACTTTCTCACCCTGCTCATGCCCGATGCCTTCGGCAGTCCGGCGCACGGCAACTATTGGGGCTACGGCGCGTTTTGGGAAGACGCGGTCTATCTGGGGGTGCTGCCGCTGTTGCTGGCGGGGCTGGCGCTGCGGCGGGGGAAGCCGCGGCGCGCTGTGGCGTGGGGGGTGCTGGTGGTCGTGGTGGGCTTTGTGTTGGCGCTGGGCAAGTTCACGCCGATTTTCATGGCGCTTTACCGCCACGTGCCCACTTTTGCGCTCTTCAAAGCGCCGGCGCGCTGGCTGATCTGGCCGGAAACCGCCCTTGCTTTGCTCGGCGGGTTGGGGGTGGCCGCCTGGCGGCGTCCGCAGGGGCGGGCGCTTTACTGGACGCGGTTGGGCACGGCGGGGGCGTTTGCGGTCGCGCTGGGAGCGGGCCTGGCGTGGGCGTTGGCGGGCGACGTCAGGCCCACGATGGTGCGCGCCGCCGCGCTGGCAGGCTTTTGGGCGTTAGGGGTGGGCGCGCTGGCGTTGACCG
>CAYYRG010000104.1:3188-5883 GCA_964474015.1 uncultured Anaerolineaceae bacterium
GGTGGGCGCGGGAGGGGCTGGTGGGGCTGGGCGGTTGCCTTGTGGGTTTTGGCCGATTTGCTCGTGGCGGGCTGGGGGTTGAACCCGGCCGCGCGGGCGCGAGAGGTTTACGGCGCGGCCCCGCCCGCCGCACAGCACGCCGAGGTTTTGGCGGCCGGCGCGCGGGTTTACCTGCCGCCTGCCGATGAGGAACGCCTGAAGTTCGCACACTTTTTCCGTTTCGAAGATTTTTCCCCCCCGCCGGAAGGATGGGGCGGTTTGCGCGCCGCGCTTTTGCCCAATCTGAGCCTGCTGGACGGCGTGCCTGCGGCGAACAATTTCGATCCCCTGCTTCCGGCGCGCTATGTGTGGTACACGGCGGCGAGCGCGGCGCAGCCGCCGGAGGCGCGGCGGCGGTTGTGGGCGCGCCTGGGTGTGGGCGCGGTGGCGCATGTGGACGCCGGGCCGCCCTACGGCGTGCATTGGGAGGCCGTCGCAGCCGAACCGCAGGCGCGCTGGGTGCCGCGGGCGGTGTGGGTTTCCAATGCCGGCGAGGCATGGGGCGAACTGGCCCGCCGGGCGCGGGAAGGCGGCGCGGCGTGGCAATGCGTGGTGGTGCTGGAAGGCCCCCCGCAGCCGCCCGAGCCCGCTTGCAGCACGGCCTGGTCGGTGCGGCGCCTCGCTGCCACCCCGCAGCGCGAGGTGTGGGAAGTGCAGGCGCCGCAAGACGGCGGTTTCGTGGTCTTTTCCGAGACCTGGTATCCGGGCTGGCAGGCGTGGGTGGACGGCCAGCGGGTGCAGTTGTATCGCGCCGATTATCTCTTCCGTGCGGTGGCGGTGCCTGCAGGGAAACATCGTGTGGTGCTGGCATACCGCCCGTGGTGGTGGCCGGTGGGGGGGGCGGGCAGCGTGTTGGCAGTGGCCGGGCTGGTGATGTTGTGGCTGTGGCGGCGCAGGGCGGCGGGTTTCGTATAGCCAGAAAGCAGGAGGGAAGGCTTTGTCGCTGTGCGTTTCGTATAGCCAGGATATGAGAGCAGTGCGGGGCAACGGGGATGCCCGGCTGGAAAACGCAAACACCCCACCACGGGGAAGTGTGGCGGGGCGTAAGGCGCAGACGCTTTCCGACTTGCGTTGAGGCGAGGCGGCAAGCGGCGAATCATTCTTCGTCGGTGGGGGCGGTGTCTTTTGTTTCGGTTTCTTTTTTCGCGCGCACCACTTTCTTGGCCCCGGCGGCGGCTGTGCCGAGGATTTCAATGCTCGCTTTTGCCGTTTGGGCAGCGCCTTTCGCCGCCGTGAGCGTGGTTTTCACGCCGCCTTTGGTTGCCTCGGCAGCGGTTTTGGCGCTTTCGGCGGCGGTTTTGACGCCGGTGTGTGCCATTTTTGCACTGGCTTTCGCTGCGCCGCGGGCGGCCTGCAGGCCTGCTTTGGCGACCTGGGCTGCCATTTTCGGCGGTGCAGTCAACGCGCCTTTGAGGGGGTTTTCGCTGATGTCTTCCAACACTTCGCGAGTTTCGGCAAGGGTGGCAGCGGCGTCAGCCGTGGCCTGGAGGCCGGTTTGCAAGGCGTCGGCGCTGCCTTTGAGGGCGGTTTTTCCGGCTTTTCCCATTTGGCGCGCGGTCTGAGCGGCGCTTTGGGCTGCGGTTTGAGCGGTGGCTGCACCGGCTTGCATCGCGGTGTGGGCTGCTTTGGTGCCGGCCGAGGCCACTTCCGCCGCGGCTTCCCCTGCGGCGGCGGTTTTGGCTTTGAGTTGTGCCAGCAGCTCCTGTGGAATGCGCAGCAGAGGCTCGCCCCGGCGGGCACGCTCGGCGTTCAGGCGCTCATACAGCCGCAGTTTGGCTTCCGGCGGTAGCGCGCCGGCGGTGGCTTCCCGCGCCTTTTCCCGCAGGGCGCGCACCTCTTCCACGGCTTTTTGCAGCGCGGGTGTGTTTTTGAGCCGGGCTTCGAAGGCAGCCCGCATTTTAGGGGGCAGCAGGCCGTCCAGATAGTCGGCAATCAGTTTCTCGTCCGAGGGATTTTTAGGGGACATAGGGCACACTCCGAGAGGGGGTCAGGTGGCGGTCAAATGGCGGCTGAGGAAGGCGCGCAGGGCGTTGCGGGCACGATGTACCCGTACTTTGGCGGCAGAAACGGAGATGCCCAGCGCGTCGGCAACTTCTTCCATGCTCAAGGCTTCCATTTCGAAGAGCACAAAAGCCGCCCGCAGGGTGGGAGAAAGGGTTTCCAGCCCGGCGTTGATGAGGGCGTTGATTTCCTGACGGTCCAGCCAGTCTTCGGGCAGCACGGCCTGGTTATCGGGCAGAAGTTCGGCGGCGTCTTCGCTCAGGTCTTCCAGCGATTCGGTGGCAGCGTCGGTTTTGCGCTGGCGCTTGCGCAATATATCCAGCGCTTTGTTGGTGACGACACGGTAAAGCCACGAACTGAGCCGGGCTTTGCCCTGGAAGTCGCCGATACGCAGATACACCGTCAGGAAGGCTTCTTGCATTGCGTCTTCGGCGTCGTGGGGGTTTTGGAGCAGGCGGTAAGCGGTGCGGTAAACACCATCGGCGTATTGCTCGATGAGCTGCTCGTAGGCCTCGGCCTCGCCGCGGCGCAACGCGGCAATCAGGGTGGCTTCGTCAGGGTAAGGGAAAGTGCTCATGTGACGGCTCCGGTCTGGGGAAACCCTGTGGTATTCCTTAGACGCATTTCGGGGGCGGGAGGTTACATGGAGGGCAGA
>CAYYRG010000105.1:0-5819 GCA_964474015.1 uncultured Anaerolineaceae bacterium
TGACGCAAGATGAGGCTGGGCTTGACTCCTGGGTGGAAAGGCGTTATACTGATTGTACCCCACCCCCCTGGGGGGGGTAGCGGAGGTGCGACATGAAGCACGAAGCAGCCCATCGGCGGCTGAAGACAGTAGAAGGCCACATTCGCGGCATCGAGCGCATGTTGGAAGAAGATGCCTATTGTATTGACGTCTTGCGGCAAATTCAGGCTGTGCAGGCCGCGTTGAACAAAATCAGCGCGCTCATTTTGGACGAGCATCTGCACACCTGTGTCATTTCAGCCATTCGCAGCGACGATGTCGAGGAGCGTGAGCGCGTCCTGAACGAGATCCTCGACATTTTCGAGGCGTTCCAGAAACTCTAAGGAGTGTTTCTCATGCAAGTCACTTATCACATTCCCAACATTACCTGCCACCACTGCGTGCACACCATCAAGTCGGAATTGACCGAACTGGAGGGTGTGACTGCCGTGGAAGGCGACGTGGCTGCAAAGCGCGTCACCATTACCTTTGACGCCCCTGCCGACGAGGCGCGCCTCAAGGCGCTGCTGGCGGAAATCAATTATCCCGTGGCGGAATGAGCCCCAGACGACGAGCCGAGGCCGCCCGCCAGGGCGGCCTCCGGCCTTTTAGGAGAAAAGTATGTCAGAAACTCAAGTGGTTTTGCCTATCACGGGCATGACCTGCGCGAACTGTGTGGCTACCGTCGAGCGCAATTTGAAGAAAGTGCCCGGCGTGGCCGAAGCGGTGGTCAATCTGGCTTCCGAGCGGGCGACAGTGGCTTTCGACCCCGCAGCCGCAGGGCTGGACGATCTGGTCAATCGCATTCGGCGCGCCGGTTACGATGTCGCCACCGGCGAGGCTTCCTGGCTGGTGCAGGGGCTGGGCGACGATAACGATGCCCGCCGCCTGGAAAAGGCCCTGCGTGGCCTGGACGGTGTGCTGGAAGCCACGGCCAACCTGGCGAGCGAGCGGGTGCGCATCCGTTACATTCCGACGGTCGTCAGCCAGGCCGAACTTCGCCAAACCGTTGCCGATGCTGGCTTTCGCGTTGCCACCGCGGAGGGCGACGATGAGGATGTCGAAGCCCGCATCCGCCGCGAAGAAATTGCCCGCCAGCGCCGCTTGCTGTGGACGGGGGTTTTCCTCACCCTGCCGCTCTTCTTGCTTTCCATGGGACGCGACTTTGGCCTGCTGCCTGCTGCGGTGGCGCAGGCTCCCTGGTGGGGATGGGTGTTCTTTGCCCTTGCCACGCCGGTGCAGTTCTATGTGGGCTGGCAATATTACGATGGCGGCTACAAAGCCCTGCGCAATGGTGCCCCGAACATGGATGTGCTGGTGGCTTTGGGTTCCTCGGTGGCCTATTTCTACTCTGTGGCCGTGTTGTTGGGTTGGCTGCCCGGGCATCTCTATTTTGAGACTTCGGCGACCATCATCACGCTCATTCGCATTGGCAAATATCTGGAAGCCAAAGCCAAGGGGCGCACTTCCGAGGCCATCAAGAAACTGATGAGCCTGCAGGCGAAGACTGCCCGCGTGGTGCGCGAAGGCCGCGAAGTGGATGTGCCGGTGGAAGATGTGCGAGTCGGTGATGTGGTCATCGTGCGCCCCGGCGAAAAAATTCCCGTTGATGGCGTGGTTATCGAAGGCCGTTCGGCGGTGGATGAGTCGATGATTACCGGCGAATCGCTGCCGGTCGAGAAAGCCGCGGGCGACCCCGTGGTGGGTGCCACGTTGAACAAATTGGGGCGGCTCAAGATCGAAGCCACCAAAGTGGGCAGCGATACCGCCCTGGCGCAGATCGTCCGCCTGGTTGAAGAAGCCCAGGGCTCGAAGGCGCCCATCCAGCAACTGGCCGATAAGGTTTCGGCAGTCTTCGTGCCCACGGTCATTGGACTGGCCGTGCTGACCTTTGTGGTGTGGTACTTTTTCATTCCCTTGCCTGCTGGGGCGGCCACCAATGCCTTTACCCGCGCGCTGGTCAACATGGTGGCTGTATTAGTGATTGCCTGCCCGTGCGCCATGGGGTTGGCGACGCCCACCGCCGTGATGGTGGGGACGGGCAAAGGCGCTGAGCATGGCATTCTTTTCAAATCGAGCGAAGCCCTGGAACGCGCTGGCCATCTGACCATGGTGGTGTTGGACAAAACCGGCACCGTCACCCGCGGCCAGCCTGCGGTCACCGACATTGTGACGGAAGGCATTGAGGAAGACGAACTGCTGCGCCTGGCGGCATCGGTGGAGCAGGGCAGTGAGCACCCCCTGGGGGAAGCCATCTGGGCGGAAGCCGGGAACCGGGGGCTTGCGTTGGGTGATGTGGCCGGTTTTCGGGCTGAAGTGGGGCGTGGCGTGGCCGCGGAAGTCGATGGCCGGGCGGTGCTGGTGGGCAATCGCCGCATGATGGAAGCCCACGGCATTCCTCTGGATGGGCTGACCAGGGCAGCGCAGCGGCTGGAAGAAGAGGCCAAAACCGCGATGTTCGTTGCGGTGGACGGCGTTGCTCGCGGCGTGATCGCCGTGGCCGACACCGTCAAAGAGCACTCTGCCGAAGCCGTGCAGGCTTTGCACCGCCTCGGGCTGAAGGTCGCGATGATGACGGGTGATAATCAGCGTACGGCTAAAGCCATTGCCCGGCAAATTGGCATCGACCGCGTGTTGGCCGAGGTGTTGCCCGATGGCAAAGCCGACGAGGTCAAGCGCTTGCAGGCCGAGGGCGAAGTGGTGGCGATGGTAGGCGACGGGATCAACGACGCCCCGGCGCTGGCCCAGGCCGATGTGGGCCTGGCGATTGGCACGGGCACCGATGTGGCTATGGCGACCGCCCCGATTACCCTCATCAGCGGCGACCTGCGCGGTGTGCCGCGAGCCATTCATCTTTCCCGCCGCACTGTGCGCACCATCAAGGAAAACCTGTTCTGGGCGTTCTTTTACAACATTGTGCTCATTCCGGCAGCCGCGGCTGGCCTGTTGCATCCCATCCTGGCAGCCGGGGCAATGGGCTTTTCCAGCGTTTTTGTGGTGAGTAACAGTCTGCGCTTGCGGCGCTATCGGCCGCTGTTGTAGCCCCGGCGTGCCTGGCCGTGTTGGAGAAAAACATACCGCCCCCTGCTTGTGGGGGCGGTATTCGTGCGAGGGGCGGCAGGGAAGGCTGCCTCTCAGGCTTTTTTGACCGGTCGGTCTTTGACGGCCAACCAGAAGCCGATATACATCACCACCGCGCCCAGGAATTCACTCACGTACAGCCAGTCACCCAGCCCGGCGCGCAGCAGCGAGCCGCCGATGGCCGGACTCATCGCGCCGGCTGCAATCAGGATGTTCCCCCACATGCGCGTGGCCAGCACTTGCTTGCGCCAAAACAGGTAAGCGGAATAAAGCGCGCCGCCCACCAGCGTCAGCGTGCCGTAGATGTTGAGCAGGATGGTCAGCACGATCATCAAAGCAGGGCGGCTCATCATGGCGCGGTATTGGGAAGATACCGGCAACTTGGGCTGGTAATGAGCAGCGGCAGGCAAAATAGAAGCCGAGAACACCAGCACGGCGGCCAGTGCCGAAACGGCCAGCAGCACCCACGCGCTGCCTTTCGCCCACCCTTTGCGCCGCACCAGCAGGAAGACCGTTCCCTGGCCCAGCCAGGCGGCGGTGAGCATGGCGCCGCTGAGGTACCACAGTTTCAGCACCCACGGGTTGAAGGCAGCCCCTAAGATGACTTCTGAGAGGGTGCCCAGGCCGTACCATCCCAGCCCCATACCCCACCAGAGCAGATGGTTACCGCCTTTCAGACGGTAGCGATTCAACACCGAGGCAGCAAAAGCCAGCGTCACCAGAGTGGAAAGCAGGGAGAGGATGTTCATGGCGGCTCCTGAGTTAGATGAGACTGAGCACGATCACGGCAATCAATGCAGCCAACAGGAGGCCGAGCACCGCGGGCACCAGCCAGCGTGTGGCCCAACTGTGCTCGAAATGAGAGGGATTGGGCTTTTCGGGCATGGTTGCACCCCTGAGCAAGGCAGGAGAAAGGGCGAGGCACTTTCATTGTAGCCCTTTTACCCGACAGGGGCTATGCAGGTTTTTATATGCTCAGATGAATGGGGGATGAAGCGGCGCGTCAGCCTGCGCAGCAACTCAGGCGCGCGATATCTTTGTCGAAAGCCAGCGCGGCCAGTTTGAGCCCTTCCACCTGGGTGAGGTAGGGGAAAAAGGTGTTTTGCAGGTCCTGGACGCGCAGGCCGAGTTTTACTGCCAGGGTGGCGGTCTGGATGACTTCGCCGCCTTCGGCTGCCAGCAGGTGAGCGCCGAGAATCTGGCCGCTTTCCGCATGGGCGACCAGTTTGATCAGGCCGCGGGTGTCGCGCGCCGCCCGCGCGCGAGGGACGGCTTCCAGCGGCAGCACGCTGGTTTTGACGGCGTGGCCGGCGGCAAGGGCTTCCGCCTCGGTCAGCCCCACGCGGGCGGCCTGCGGCTCGGTGAAAACCACCTGGGGCAGCGCCTGCAAATCCAGGAAGCGGCGGTTGCCGTTCAAGGCGTTTTCGGCCGCAATGCTGCCGCCCGCCGCAGCAACGTACACGAATTGGGGCAGGGTGGTGCAGTCGCCGGCGGCGTAGATGTGGGGGTTGCTGGTGGCCATGTGTTTGTCGACGATGATGTTGCCCTGCGCGGTCATGGCAACGCCGACATTGGCCAGCCCTAAGGCGTCGGTGTTGGGCTGGCGCCCCAACGCCATCAGGATATGTGCCGCCCGGAAGGTGCGCGGCTGACCGTTGACCCTGGCCAGCACGGTGCGTGCGTTGCCTTCCCGGCCTAACTGCAACACCTGAACGCCGGTGATGATTTCAAGGCCCTCTTCCCGCAGAGCCTCGGTGAGGGCGGTGCTGACTTCTGGCTCGTGAGTGGGCAGGATGCGCTCGCTGCGCTGGAGCAGCGTGACGCGCACGCCAAAGCGCGCCATCATCTGGCCGAGTTCCAGCGCCACGGCCCGCCCGCCGAGCACGATGAGCGATTCGGGAAGGGCTTCCAGCGCCATCAGGCTGGTGCTGGTGAGGGGGGCGGCTGCTTCTACGCCGGGCCAGGGCATGATGCGGGGGCGCGCTCCGCTGGCGATGACGACGCGTTCGGCCTGGATGCGTTGGCCGTTGACTTCAAGGCCGCCATCTTCGGTGAAGCGCGCCTGCCCGCGTAGAAGGCTGATTTGGGGATAGGCCGCGAGGACGTCGGTGTACTTTTCCTGGCGGAGGGAAGCCACGAGGGCGTCCTTTTGGGCGCGCACGGCGTCCCAGTCCAGGCGCTCGGCGCGGGTATGCACGCCGGCAAAGGGATGATGGCCGCTATGATGCCAGGCGGCGGCGCTCCGTAAGAGGGCTTTGCTGGGGACGCAGCCGATGTTGACGCAGGTGCCGCCGAGGGTGCCTTGGTTGATGATGAGCACACGGGCGCCCATTTCGGCGGCGCGAATGGCGGCTGCAAAGCCGCCTGAACCGCCGCCCACCACCACGAGGTCGCTTTCCCCGCCCGCGGTGGCCGAGAAGCGTGGCGGCGTGGCGGGGCGCGGCGTCGGCGCGTCGGAAGCCGATGCGTCATAGCCTGCTGCCCGCACCGCCGCGATCAGGCGTTGGAGGGGCACGGCCTGGGCAAGCACAATCTCTGCTTGCGCCGCCCGCCAGCCGGGGATGTGCACTTTCTCGACCCCGGGCACGGATTGCAGCGCCTGCGTGACGTGTCGCGCACAGTCGTCGCAGGTCATCCCCTGAATGTGTAACCGGAGGGTTCGGCGCATGGTGGTTTCCTCATGGGGGAAAGCGAGTGGCGAGGGGGCGGCAGCTTTTATT